>SLKF01000253.1 GCA_007134725.1 Clostridiales bacterium
ATATTTTTATGGGAATTAGGTTCTCCGTCCCGAACCGTCAGCACTGTATTCAGTAATAGGACCCCTTCTACCGCCCAACATTTTAAATATCCATGGTCCGGTATAGAAATCCCCAGATCCCCTTGCAATTCTTTAAATATGTTCTGTAAACTGGGAGGCTTTCTGGTTCCCGGGCGTACGGAAAAACTCAAGCCATGGGCCTGACCTTCGCCGTGGTAAGGATCCTGGCCCAAAATCACCACTTTTGTTTTTTTATAAGAAGTTAAATGAAGGGCATTATAGATCTCCTCTTTCGGAGGATAAACTCGATGGTTTTCATATTCTTTTTTTAGAAATTCCTGCAACGTTATATAATATTCCTTTTTAAATTCCTCTACCAGTAAAGATTCCCAATCGTTTTGTAATTTC
Organism: Clostridiales bacterium; assembly: GCA_007134725.1. GTDB lineage: Bacteria > Bacillota > Clostridia > Peptostreptococcales > T1SED10-28 > Isachenkonia. The sequence continues at coordinate 409 of SLKF01000253.1, forward strand.
TCCATGTAAAAGTTCCTCCCTCTATTTTCATAGTAGTTTGTTCCAATTCCCATACCCCTCTATTTTTCCAACAGATTATTTTCATCAATAATATCATAATCATTGTAAGATATTGAATTCTATCAAAATGAATACGCCCAAAGTTTTTTGCTTTCCGAGACTCCTGTGACATTCTTATGTTTTCTACAATTGTTTTCGGGTATAGATGTACTAGTTAAAATTGATAAACATAGGACTATAAATCCCTTGGAAAGGAGACTAAAATATGAGTAGAATACCCATGAAAGAACTGGAAGCAAAAACCCTGGAGATTTTAAAAGATCGAGGCATTGAACTCTCCGCCATTGCGGAACTGGTGCTGAATTTGCAAAAGCCCTACCAAAAGAATTTAACCTTGGAGGTTTGCCTGGAAAATGTTAAAGCCGTCCTGGAAAAACGGGAAGTTGCCCATGCGATTTTAACCGGGGTTGCCCTGGATCAGTTAGCGGAAGAAAAAAAGCTTCCGGAGCCCTTACAATCTATTATAGAAAGTGATGAAGGGCTTTATGGTATTGATGAAATCCTTCCCCTTTCTATTGTGAACCTTTACGGCACCATCGGTCTTACCAGTTACGGGTATTTAGATAAGCAAAAGGTCGGAATCATTAAAGACCTGGACACCATAAAAGACGGGAAAGTACATACTTTTATGGATGATTTAATTGCTGCCATTGCCGCGGCTGCCGCTAGCCGAATAGCCCATGACCAAGAGTAAATCCACCATCGTATGGATTTATATACTCCTTCAGAAAGAGCCCTTCAGTATCATTCTACCGAGGGGCTCTTTTCTTGTTTTTAAATTAGTATTTAATCGTAAATCCGGATGGTCTTCATTTGTCGTCCAAATCGAAGGGCATCGGATCGATTTTCAAAAGCTAAATCAATTCTATTGCCTTTAATGGCTCCACCAGTATCAGCAGCAATACCATATCCGTAGCCGGGAACATAAATTTTTGTCCCTAAAGGAATTACCCTGGGATCTACGGCAATAATACCGTGACGTAATTGTGCGCCGGTGGCGGTAATAGTTCCCACACCTGGATCTTGAGAGCTATAAGCCGTAGCTTCTACTCTAAGACTTCGACTAACCGCGCTACTGCTACGACTAACTACCGGAGTAGTAGTTGCAGGTTTCGGTTCTTTCGTACCAATTTTCACCACTTTGTTAACGGGATCTTCGGTTACTTCTTCTGATAATACCTCACGGTCTACTTCTTCTCCGTCTTCATAGGTAATTTCTATTTTTATTTTTTTTACACCTATTTTACCTTCTCGCTCAACACGGGTCTTACCTTTTTCAAGATTCCCGTCATTTTGTCGTAGTGTTTTAAAATCCACTTCTTCGGTTTCTGTTATAACTTCTTTTTCAACGCGAGTAATTTCTATAGTCATATCTTCCGAAATGGAATCTTCTAAGTCGTGATTGATGAGATCCTCTTCTTCCAGTTCCACATCAGCTTTTGCTAATACTTCTTCCACGGTTTCCTTTGTGGTATTTAATTCGATTACATCCCCGTCTACAAGAATTTCACAGCGAACCGCACGGGTGATTTCGATCTTCATCCCCTCTTTTAAGAGGGTGTCCACGGATGGGCTAACCTTATCATCCGGCCGTATGAGAATTCTTGCTTCCACTAAAGCATCTTCTACGGATTCAACCGGTGTTAATAAAGAATAAGTCTCATCTTCATCAGCTATTTCAATATTTAGTGCCCGAGTGATTTGAATCGTCATTTCATCTTCCACTGCAGTATTTAGACCCGGTGTTATTCGGTCTTCCACAATGTAGTTCACTTCTGCTTCCTGTAACACTTCTTCTACGGTTTCTTTACGGGTTTGTACCTCTAGGGTTTCCTTTCCGTCTTCAATAAAAACCTGATTTCTAGTTGAAATGTATCCCACCGCTGTAATCGATAATATTAGAACGGCTAGTCCTAACAGCAGTAGCTTACGTTTATGTGCTTGTAACTGTTCTTTACTTAAGATTTTTTTCAATTTACAACCTCCTTGGTCGGTTCCTGATTCCACCTACCCCGCTCGGTTATGAATACTTTCTGTCATTTTTAAAAATTCATGGGGCAAAACTTTCATTC
>SLKF01000199.1 GCA_007134725.1 Clostridiales bacterium
AAGCACTGTTTAATGACCGGGGGCCGCGAGCCCTGAAAAGGATAAAAGCTTTGGCGGAAGAAGATATCCCACGGTGAAAGCTCTCCTGGAAAAGAAAGAACTGAGTTAATGAAAGGAGTGGGCAGTATGGAAGGAATCAATAAAATTATGACCCATCTGTGGTTTGACAAAGAAGCCGTTGAGGCAGCAGCGTTTTACCAGGAAGTGTTTGAGAACAGCCGGTTGTTGAGTAAAATCAAAATTCCTAGTACTCCCTCGGGGGATGTGGACAGTGTAACGTTGGTGATTGAGGACCATAATTTGATGATGATCTCCGCCGGCCCCTACTTTAAAGTGAATCCATCGGTGTCTTTCATGGTATCCTGCACCACGAAGGAAGAGGTAAGAAAGTACTGGGATGCTTTTGTTAAGGGGGGCCAGGTGATGATGCCCCTGGATAGTTACCCCTTCAGCGAACTTTATGGCTGGGTGGAGGATCAATACGGCGTATCATGGCAACTGATGTATGTGGGCGATAAATCTTTCAGTGCTAAAATTCGACCTTCTCTAATGTTTGTGGGAGACAATTGCGGTCATGCGGAAGAGGCTATAAAGTACTACACTGAAGTATTTCGAAACGCTGAGTTAAAATCGGTATCAAGGTATGGAGAGGGATTTCCTCCAAATAAACCGGAAATGCTGAATTTTGCAGAATTTATATTGGAAGGTCAGTCTTTTTCCATTATGGACAGTGCCTTTGACCATGAATTCAATTTTACCGAAGGCGTATCATTCATTGTGAATTGCGACACGCAAGAGGAAATCGATTACTACTGGGAAGCCCTTTCCGCAGACCCTTCGTCAGAACAGTGTGGCTGGCTGAAGGATAAATACGGAGTGTCCTGGCAAATTGTCCCCACGGTATTGAATGATATGATGGAGGATGATGACCGGGAAGCGGTAAAACGTGTCACCGATGCTTTTTTACAGATGAAAAAATTTGATCTCGAAGCGTTGAATAAGGCTTATCGGGGTGAATAAATCTCGAAATAGATGATCCTGGCAAAGAAAGGTTCATACAAGACCGATATGGATATTTCTGAGGAAAGCAAGAATCTGATTATGCATGTAGGGATTGAAATCGAAGGCAGTATTGTAATGTTCTCCGACGCCACCCCGGATAGCCCGGTCACCATGGGTGACAACGTAACCTTGGTGGTTTCCTCCGACGACACGAAAAAAATTCAGCACTACTTTAACCAATTGAAAGAAGAGGGCAAAGTGGACATGGAACTCCAGGAGACCTTTTGGAGCAAATTATATGGGACGGTAACGGATAAATTTGGAGTTCTCTGGCAGTTCAATCATTACGATGAAAACGAAAAAGAAAGTATGAAGTAACTCCAAAGGGCAGGAGCTGTTCGATGTGAACCGGATAAGTTCCTGTCCTTTTGTATTGCATCTTTTATATTCGTTTTGTATTCCTTATCCTCGCATTGCTTCTGGTATCCTTCTGTTGCCGTTTTTTATAAGAATCTGTACCCTCTGTTGAAGATTTATCTGATTTCTTGGAAAAAATATGCATACCCTTCTATTTCCGGGGTATTTAAACAGTATAGATGATATTGTTTCTCAATGAAAGAAAGGAGAAGAATCATGTATACGGATAAAGCTCCGGAGGTGGAAGCATCTCTTAAGTATATTCAAGAACATCTGGTGGAGCCCCTTTCCTTAGAGGAGATTTCTCATCAAGCGGGTTACAGTCCTTATCACTTTACCCGCTTGTTTAAGGCGCATATGGGAATACCCCTATTTTACTATGTGTCGGCACTTCGATTGCAAAAGGCTAAGGATCTGCTGATCCACACGGATTTCACTATCCGGGATATTGCCCTGGAAGTGGGTCATCAGAGTCTTGGAACCTTTACCACGCGTTTTACCGAAAAGGTCGGAATATCTCCTGCGGCCTTTCGACAAACCCGCACCGAAGGAGAACGAGTCCTGGAAAAACTCCACGAACTTAGTGAGAGAAAAACCCTTATTGACGCATCCTCCGGTCACTGTAGCATCACCGGGACAATTGAAGGTGATGTTCCTTATCAGGGAGTTGTTTTAGTCGGCTTATTTCCAAAGCCCATTCCGGAAGGGATGCCCCTTTATGGTACGCTGGCAATGCTTCCGGGGGAGTTTTGCTTATCAGGAATTCAACCGGGAATATACTACCTTATGGCAACGTCCCTTTCCTGGGGAATGGAGGCTGAAGGAATTTTACTTACGCATAAGACCCTTCGTACACGGGATCATAAGCCTCTTACCATTACTCCCGGCACCCTGCCTCCCCATCTGAAGGTCAAACTATACCCGCCAAAACTGGACGATCCGCCTATTGTAGTTTCACTACCCATACTAATGAAGCGTTATCTTAAAAGAAATCAGTAACAAATCAAAAAGATTCCGAGGAGGATTAACCATGGAAAATTTAAGAAAATATGGAGAGAAACCTTTCAGCATAGCGGTTTTACATGG
>SLKF01000203.1 GCA_007134725.1 Clostridiales bacterium
AAACTGGGTATCCACCGCCAGTTCTTTTAAAAACCCTGCAAAACGATGGACATTGCTTTCATCCAGGGCCGCTTCAATTTCATCCAGTACACAAAAGGGACTGGGTTTGATCTTTAATATGGCAAAAAGCAGGGCGATGGCGGTTAAGGCCCGTTCTCCCCCGGACAGCAGGGAGAGACTTTGAAGTTTTTTTCCCGGAGGCCTTGCTAAAATATTAATCCCGGTCTCTAAAGGATCCTGCTCATCTTCTAAGACCAGGTCCGCTTTTCCTCCTCCAAACAGTCGGGAGAAGGTTTTTTTGAATTCCTCTTTGATGATTGTCAGCTGCTGGAGAAATTGCACCTTCATGGTACTTTCCATTTCTTCAATGATTCGATGCAAACTCTTTTTCGCCTCCAGCAAATCCTTTTGCTGTTGATCTAAAAAGTCGAAACGCTCTTTGGTTTCCGAATATTCATCTACGGCTTCCACATTTACATGGCCCAGTGTTTTGATTTGATTTTTCAGGGATTGAATCTCTCCCTGGGTAAGATTCTTCTTATCAGCATCAATCCACTGGATTCCCTGATCATAACTCATTTCATATTTATCCCATAGGCTTTGATGGAGATTTTCCATTTGAACCTCCACCTTGGTTTTTTTCATTTCCAGTTTATACAGGGCTTCTTCTTTTTGCTTTAGCACCTGGGATTGCTCCCGATAGGTTTTTTCAATATCTTTTTTCCTTCGAAAAGCTTCCTGCTCTTTTTCTTTATAGGCATCCCCTTGTTGTTTTATCTGCTTTAGACAGCTTTCTCCTTTTTTAATCTCTTCCGATTGTTCCTCCATTTTCTTCTCGATATTTTCCTGTTCCTTTTCCCCTTTACTAATCTCCTCTTTATCCTGTTCAATGCCGCCGTCCTGGCGATGGATTTCCTTTTTCAATCCCCCGGTTTTGCTTTTTAAGGCTTTAATTTGTTCTTCCATGGAGACTTTTCGTACTTGCATCTCCTGGATTCTTTCTTTAAGGACTTCAATTTTATCCACTTGCTTAGATAAATCTTTCTCTTCCCCTTGAATATGGCCACGGTTTTTTTCCAACCGACTTTCCAGTTCTTTGATTTTTTCTCCAAGAACCCGGTGCTCCGAAATATAATCTTCTTCAGTACGTTGCAACTGGGAAAGTTCTTTTTTTCGATCGGCTATTTCCTGATCAGATTCCCCTAAGCGCTGTTCTTGTTGCAATAATTGTTCTTTCAGGGTTGCTTTTTCAATGGCAATTTGATGGATCCTTTGATCGGTGTCCATTTTTTGCTGCTCATAACCTTGTTTTTCCTGTTGCAACGCTTTGCTCTGTAGCCGAAGGTCTTCCAGGAATTTTTCTTCCCCCATGACTTCCTGGGCTAAGTTTTTCAGCTCTCGTTTTCTGGACAATAGCCCATTGCTTTTTTGTTGCAAAGAGCCTCCGGTCATAGAACCTCCCGGGTTCATCACATCCCCTTCCAGGGTTACAATTTTCACCCGATGATTCAAGGCTTTGGCCATGGGAACTCCGTAAGCCAAATCCGGCAATATTACCACTTTCCCCAGGAGACTGGAAAAGATGGCTTCCAGTTCCTTGGGGTAGTGAATAATATCCAGGGCAATGGAGGCTTTGGGCTCCTCCCGGATTTTTTCTATTTCCCGGGTCTGCAGGGTTTTTCCCGAAATCGTGGTTTTCGGCAGTACGGTAATTCGTCCAAGCTTATGGGCTTTACAGTGCTCGATCAGCACCTTTCCTTTTTCTTCATCTGCCACAATCAAATTTTGCATGGCATATCCCAAGGCGGTTTCAATGGCTAACTCATAGCCCTTGGGTACCTTTATCAGATCCGCTACGGCTCCATAGAGGCCTTCTCCAAAATCCGGATCCCTTTTGGCCTTTTTCAGCACCTCTTTTACACTTCGTTGGAAACCTTCCTTGGATGCTTCCAGATTTTTCAGCAGTTGTACTTTGGACTTCTTATTTTCCAACTGTCGATCTTTTTCCTTAATCTCTTCCAAACGGTTCTGTATCTCTTCTTCTTTTTTTCTAAGTTCCGTTGCGATGATTTTCCCTTGTTCCACCTGCTTATTTTCTTTTTCCTGATTGTTTTCGAAAGATTTCTCCAACTGTTGGGCTACGACTTCCTGCTCCTCTTGCACCCTTAAATTTTTCTCAAGATCCTCTTTAATCTGAGATTTTCGCTGATCGATGGATTTTTTCATGCTTTCCAAATTGGCCAGATCCACTTTCCAGTCGGAGAGTTGATTCATATCCTCAATGATCTCTCCTTTGGTTTTTTCCACATCGGCCTTCCGATGGCGGTTTTTCTCATAGCTTTTTTCATAAAGCATTCCTTCCGACTTCAGGTCCCCTTCGATGAGGGTTAATTTGGACTCCATCTCTCGGATTTCCCCTTGCCCCTCTTCTAATTCTTTTCTTATTTCTTCCTTTCGGCTCTCCCCTTGCTGAATCCTTTTTTGAAGTTCCTCTTCTCTCGCTTGGAGGTGTTGGATTTCCCCTTGATTCATCCGTTTCAGATTTTCGATTTCCTGATTTTCTTCTTTTTTCTGATAATAGGCCATTTCCTTTTGTTCATATTGCTCCTGATACTGCTTGATCTTTTCTTCTAAGGATATGATTTCCGATTCCACATTTTTGTTTTCTTCTTCCAGGGTGCGAATCTCTTGGTTAATCTTTTGTTTTTCCTGATCCATCCCTTGTATTTTTTCATCAATACCCGATAATTCATCCAGGATATGCTTTACTTCCCCTTCTTTTAAGGATTCATAAAGTTTTAGATATTTCTCTGCTTTCTCTTTTTGTTCCTTCAAGGGACCGATCCTAGATCCCAGTTCCTTTAGGATATCCGACAGTCGTTGTAGATTTTCCTCGGTCCCCTTCAGTTTCTTTTGTGCTTCCTCTTTACGACTTTTGTATTTTACAATCCCTACGGCTTCTTCAATGACTTTTCTTCGGTCTTCCGCCTTATGACTGAGGATTTCATCAATTTTTCCCTGACCTACGATGGAGTATCCGTCTTTTCCAATGCCCGTATCCATAAACAGTTCCCGAATATCCCTTAAGCGACAGGGACTTTGGTTGATTAAGTACTCATTTTCTCCTGATCGATAGGCCCTTCGGGTAATTTTCACTTCCGAATAATCAATGGGAATTCCCCCATCTTCATTATCCAGGATCAGGGAAACCTCGGCCATGCCCAAGGGCTTTTGTTTTTCCGTACCGGAGAAGATCACATCCTCCATTTTTGCTCCCCGTAGGGTTTTGGGGCTCTGTTCCCCCAGTACCCATTTGATCCCGTCGGAAATATTACTTTTTCCGCTGCCGTTGGGTCCTACCACACCGGTAATTCCCGACTCCAGGTCCATGGTAATTTTGCTTGCAAAGGATTTAAATCCTTTCAGTTCTACTCGTTTAAGATGCATGACGTCCTCCCCCCTTTTACCCCTGTTTGATTTTTTGGATGCTGTTGTGAGCCGCCTGCTGTTCCGCTTCTTTTTTGGTTTTCCCTTCCCCTTTTTCGAAGGTTTGATTTCCCACCTTTATCTCCACTTCAAAATTCTTATCATGATCCGGACCCCATTCCCGGATAATCCGGTACTCTATTTCACCATACCCAAGCTTTTGCATCTGTTCCTGGAAGGTGGTTTTAAAATCTTTTTTTGAAGCCTCCCCCTGTTCAAAGGTTTTCTCATTGAAAAACCGAAGAATGACAAACCGCTGAACCGCTGCCATTCCTCCATCTAAGTACATTCCCCCGATAAAGGCTTCCAAGGCATCGGCCAGAATGGAGGGTCTTTGTCTTCCGCCGTTGGCTTCCTCCCCTTTTCCCAATAATAGGTATTCCCCTAATTCCAGGGTGATGGCAATTTTGCTTAAGGATTCTTCACATACCAGGTTTGCCCGGGATTTGCTCAGCTCTCCCTCCGCCAGCTCTCGGTATTCATTAAATAAATAATTACTGACCACCAATCCCAGTACGGAATCCCCTAAAAACTCCAACCGTTCATTATCATACACCTTATCCCGTTTAAATTCGTTGGCATAGGACCGATGAATCAGGGCCTGATTCAAAATCGTTTCATCATTAAATAAATAACCGGTTTCCCGCTGGATTTTCTGTAGTTTTTTCTTTCGATTGGATCCGATTTTCAGTGTTGACATGATCATTGCTCCTTAAATTCATTTTTATTGTTCTTTAGAACTTCAACCCTTAGTATACCATAAATCTTGTTTACTTCTAAAGTGATTTGGCTGATAAAAAAACTATGGAAGTATCCATTGCGGATACTTCCATAGTTTTTAGGAGTATGTTGATATATCTATACGATATAAGAGTCGGTTCATTAATCCTGATATTTTTTAAATACAATCGTGGCGTTATGCCCACCAAACCCTAAGGAATTGGACAGTGCATAATTCACGGTTCTTTTTTGTGCCTTGTTGGGAGTGTAGTTAAGATCACATTCCTCATCAGGGTTCTCATAGTTAATGGTTGGGGGTACAATCCCATGTTTGATGGCCAAGACCGATGCGATGGCTTCAATGCCCCCTGCGGCTCCTAAAAGGTGTCCCGTCATGGACTTTGTTGAACTTATGGCTACCTTGTTTGCATGATCCTTGAATACACTTTTGATTGCCATGGTTTCAAACTGATCATTGTAGGGAGTACTGGTTCCATGGGCATTGATATAATCAATGGCTTCCGGCGGGGTGTTGCCGTCGGAAAGGGCTTTGAGCATCGCTCGTTTTCCGCCCTCTCCTTCGGGAGCCGGTGCGGTGATATGATAGGCATCGGCACTCATACCATAGCCTACTACTTCTCCGTAAATCTCTGCGCCCCGAGCCAGTGCATGATCCAATTCTTCCAGCAGTAAAATACCGCTACCCTCACCCATAACGAAACCGTCCCGTTTTTTGTCAAAGGGACGACTGGCTTTTTCCGGTTCTTCATTGGATCTAGACATGGCCTTCATAGCGCAGAATCCTCCGATGGATACCGGGGTGATGGAGGCTTCCGTACCACCGGTGATCATCAAGGTTGCATCTCCCCGCTGGATGATTTTATAGGCATCTCCAATGGCATTGGTAGCCGACGCACAGGCGGTAACCACGGTGGTGTTCGGTCCTTTTGCCCCAAGGCTCATGGATACCTGACCGGAGGCCATGTTGACAATCATCATCGGTATGAAAAAGGGACTGATTCTTCCCGGTCCTTTTTCCAGCATTTTACGATGCTGCTCCTCAAAAGTGCCAATCCCCCCAATACCGGAGCCCAGGACCACACCGAAATCCTCATAGTCAATTTTTTCTGTGTCGATTTTACTGTCTTCCATGGCAAGCTTTGCTCCCGCCACGGCGTATTGCACAAATAAGTCCATTTTCTTCGCATCTTTTTTTTCCATATATTCTTCGGCTTTGAAGTTTTTTATTTCCGCTGCAATTCGTGTAGGATAATCGGTGGCATCAAATTTTGTGATTTCCCCGATTCCTGAACGGCCTTCAGTTATGGCCTTCCAAAATTCCTCTTTCCCATGGCCAACGGGAGTAATACAGCCAAGACCCGTAACTACTACTCGTTTCTTCATAATAAAACCTCCTTTGCCAAGAATCTTCAATGAATTCTAGGCTTTTGATCATCTGAAATGTTGATGTTGTTTATTTTTTCTTTTTCAGTATTCTTTTTCAGTATTCTTTTTAGCAGATAAGAAGCCCCATCCGGGGCTTCTATAAAAGCTTTTGGAACTACTTAACTTTTTCTACGTAATCCACAATGTCTCCGATGTTTTTAAAGTTTTCTGCTTCTTCATCAGGAATTTCAATCCCGAATTCATCTTCAATGGCCATAACAATCTCTACAGCGTCTAAAGAGTCCGCTTCTAAGTCATTGATTAAGGAAGTCTCTTTCTTAATTTCCTGGCTTTCTTCCAGTCCTAATTGTTCTACGATAATTTCTTTTACTTTTGCAAATGTCATTTTGTATTCCTCCTAGTATTTTTGTTTTTTATTTTTATTGATTAAGCCGGTACCTACATCACCATTCCGCCATCCACATGGATGACCTGGCCGGTAATATAGTCGGCGTCTTCACTACTTAAAAAGCTAACAAGTCTTGCCACATCTTCCGGTTTTCCCGGACGTTTTAAGGGCACACTGCCAAGCATGGCTTCTTTGGCTTTATCCGACAGCACCTCGGTCATATCGGTTTCGATAAATCCCGGTGCAATGGCATTGACCGTAATGTTTTTTCCTCCCAGTTCCTTGGCAATGGACTTGGTAAATCCAATAACCCCGGCCTTGGAAGCACAGTAATTGCCTTGTCCCGGATTTCCCATAACCCCCACCACGGAGGATAAGTTGATGATTTTACCACTCTTTTGTTTCATCATCTTTCTTGCCACGGCTTTGCTTGTAAGGAAAACCCCCTTAAGATTCACATCCATTACCCCGTCCCAATCCTCTTCCTTCATGCGAATTAGAAGATTGTCCTTGGTAACCCCTGCATTATTCACTAAAATATCCAGGGTATCGAAGTTTTCGTTAAAGGTACTGATCATATTCTCTACATCGGTGTTATCGGTAACATTTCCTTTGATGGATACCGCCTTAACACCGTAGCCTTCAATTTCTTTTACCACTTCAAGGGCTTTTTCCTCATTGCTTGTAAAGTTGATGGCCACATTGGCTCCCTGTTTTGCCAGTTCCAGAGCAATGGCTTTTCCGATTCCTCGGGAACCTCCCGTTACTAATGCATTTTTACCTTGTAGTTTCAAATAAATGCCTCCTTATACTCGAATTCTTTGGCTAAGTCCTTTTAAGTCCTGAATATTTTCGATATTCATCATATGGACCGACTGATTGTTGTCCTTTGCAATTCGTTTGATAAAACCGCTTAAGGTTTTTCCGGGACCGATTTCAATAAAGGTATCCACCCCTTCAGCCATCATATATTCCATGGATTCCTGCCATTTTACCGACTGGCTGACCTGTTTGACCAGGTTTGGGATCACATGGTACTCATCTTCCAGCATTCGGGCTTCCGTGTTGGTAATTACAGGAATTTCCGGACTTTTGATGAGGGCTTTTCGAAGTTCTGTTTCCAGTTTTCTTCCCGCAGGCTTTAAGAGACTGCTGTGAAAAGGAGCACTCACCGGTAAAATTACCGCTTTTCTCGCGCCCTTAGCCTTGGCAAGCTCCGCCGCCGCCTTTACGGCTTCAACCTCACCGGATATCACAATTTGAGCAGGGCTGTTATAGTTTGCCACTTCCACAATACCATGGATTGACGCCTGCTGAATACATCCCAGCAAAATTGCCTTATCCAGACCTAATATCGCCGCCATGGCACCCACACCTTCCGGTACCGCTTCTTGCATATATCGCCCTCTTTTTTGAACAATAGCTACAGCGTCTTCAAAATCCAGGACTCCCGAAGATACTAAGGAAGTATACTCTCCAAGGCTAAGGCCTGCGGTCATATCACATTGAATTCCCTCTACTTCCAAGACTTCCAACAAGGCAACAGAGGTGGTCAGTATGGCAGGCTGGGTATTCTCGGTTTTTTTCAGATCCTCTTCCGTACCCTCAAAACATAAAGCTTTCATATCCATTCCTAAACGATCACTTGCCTGTTCAAACACCCTCCGGGCTACGGAGAAATTTTCATAAAATTCTTTTCCCATACCGGAGTACTGGGCGCCCTGTCCGGGAAATACAAATGCCACTTTTCCCATGATTAACCCTCCTTTAATAATTCTGAAATCTTTTTATTATTTACGGCTACATCAGCGATGATTTCCTGAATGATTTCTTTGCAAGATTTTATTTCTTTTACCAGCCCCGCAACCTGCCCTGCCATCACGGATCCGCTGTCTACATCTCCGTCAACTACAGCAAGTCTTAACTTACCAACCCCGGCTTCTTCAAGGGCTTCCTTCGAGGTATTTAATTTTTCCAACTTGATAAATTCCTTGGTAAACTGATTTCTTAAAACTCTGACGGGATGTCCCGTACTTCTTGCAGTGACAACTGCATCCCGATCCTTGGCTGCAAGAACCTTTTGCTTGTATTTCTCATGAGCACTGCATTCGGTGGAACAGATAAAGCGGGTTCCAATTTGCACCCCTTCCGCCCCAAGACTAAGGGCCGCAAGCATGCCTCTGCCGTCGGCAATCCCCCCGGCAGCAATCACGGGAATCTTTACCGCATCCACCACTTGGGGTGTTAATGTCATAGTGGTTACCTCACCGATATGGCCTCCTGCTTCGGTTCCTTCAATAATCACTGCATCGGCACCGATCTTTTCCATTCGTTGAGCTAAGGCCACGGAGGGTACCACAGGTAATACTTTGGTACCGATGGCTTTCAATCGTTCCATGTATTTTCCCGGACTACCGGCTCCCGTGGTAATCACCGGGATTCTCTCTTCAATCACCAAGGCTATAATATCTTCCACAAAGGGAGAAAGGAGCATGACATTGACCCCGAAATCTTTATCGGTTAGGGTTCTGGCCCGTTTAATTTCTTTTTCGATGACTTCTCTCGGAGCATTTCCTCCGGCGATGATGCCGAGACCTCCGGCTTCCGATACGGCGGCCGCCAGGTCTGCATCGGAGACCCAGGCCATTCCTCCTTGAATAATAGGATAATCTATATTAAGTAGTTCAGTTATTCTCGTTTTCATTGTCTACACCTCTTTTGACCATTTTATTAAGCTTGATCCCCAGGTTAAGCCTCCACCGAAGGCTACCAGTAAAATATTCTCTCCCTTTATCAACTTCCCTTCTTTGGCTGCTTCATCCAAGGCCACGGGAATAGATCCTGCGGATAAATTTCCATATCTATGAAGGTTTACATACACTTTATCCTTAGACAGTTTCAGTCTCTTTGCCGCGGCATCAATAATTCGAATATTGGCTTGGTGGGGTACTAAAAAGTCCACATCTTCAATACCCAGTCCGCTTTTCTTTAAGACTTCCAAAGAGGACTGGCCCATGATTCGTACGGCGAACTTGAAAACCTCGTTGCCGTCCATAGCGATATAATGAAGTTTATTATTCACACTTTCATGACTGGCGGGAATTCTCGATCCCCCTGCCGGTTGTTTTAATACATCTCCCTTGGCACCGTTGGCCCCAAGCGTAATGCCTTGAATCCCGTAACCCTCTTCCACTTCTTGAAGAACGGCGGCTCCTGCCCCATCCCCAAAAAGCACACAGGTATTTCGGTCTTCCCAGTTTATGATTTTGCTGAGGGTCTCGGCTCCTATGATTAAAGCATTTTTTGCCATGCCCCCTTGGATCATATTTTCTGCCACAGACATGGCATATATAAATCCGGAGCAGGCAGCTCCAACATCAAAGGCGATGGCTTTGGAAGCCCCCAAGTTTTTTTGCACAATACAGGCGGTGGACGGGAATGCCATATCCGGCGTTATGGTCGCCACAATAATCAAATCCACATCTTCCGCTTTCAGCCCACTATCATCTAAGGCTTTTATGGCAGCCTCCGTAGCTAAGTCAGAAGTCGCCGTATCTTCATCCACTACATGGCGGCTTCCGATCCCTGTACGGGAACGAATCCATTCATCGTTGGTGTCCACCATGGACTCCAGATCTTTATTGGTAAGAATTTTCTCCGGTAAGGCTTTTCCGGTACCGGTGATGCCGATACTTATTCTATGATTCAAAATCATCATCTCCTAGTTTGTAAGGGTTTCCTGAATTTTATCTGAAATTTTCTCTACGATTTTATTATCCGCAAACCGTTTCCCTTGACGAAGGGCATTTTTGATGGCTTTGCCGTTAGAACTGCCGTGGGCCTTAATCAACACACCCTGCACCCCTAAGAAAGGAGCCCCTCCATGTTCGGTATAGTCATAATCCTTTTTAATCTGTCGAAGTTCCGGCTTTAAGATCCCTGCGGCAATTTTTGTCATAAAGGATTTGGTAAATTTCTCTTTTAACAGATCAAACACCGTCATAAAAACCCCTTCGGT
>SLKF01000303.1 GCA_007134725.1 Clostridiales bacterium
AAAAAACTTTTTTAAAGGAGGAGTATGAATGAAGAAAAAGTTAATTTTGCTGTTGGCCTTGCTAATGGTGATGAGTTTGTTCCTTGCAGCGTGTGGAACAGATGAAGATCCGGTAGACGAGGACGAAAACGGCGAAGCAGTAGACGATGAGAACGGCGACGACGAAGATGAAGGTGACGACGAAGAGGAACAAGCAACAGGTGAAAGAGGCGGAACATTAAAGTTCGGTGACCATGAAACAGCAGGGACCTTTAACCCGATCTATTATTCAACAGCCTATGACAATTATGTTCTTCAATTAGTTTTTAATCCTTTAATGATTAAAGACATTGACGACGAATGGGTACCGGAAATCGCAGTAGATTTTCCGGAAATTGAAGAAGATGGAAGAGTCATCACCTACACACTAAAAGAAGATGTGGTATTCTCTGACGGAGAACCATTAACAGCTCATGACGTTGTATTTACTTTTAGCGCAATAGCGGATCCAAGCTATGTAGGACGAATGGGTAGCGTTGTTGATAATTTAGAAGGCTACCAAGCTTACCGAGACGGAGAAGATGAAGATGCTTTAGGAGTAAAAGCATTAGACGACTACACAGTAGAGTTTACCTTTGCAGAGCCATTAAGAACAAACTTAAGCAACACAGCAAGTATGCAAATTTTATCTGAGAGTTATTACGGAGAAAATGCTTCCTATGGAGATACTCATGATCATATCTCAGGCCTTAATGCGGAGCCACTAGGAGCAGGACCTTATGTTTTAGAACAATACAGACCGGCTCAAGACGTTATTTTAGTAAGAAATGACAACTACATGTATGAAGATCATTTCTTGATTGAAGAAATTGAATATCTGTTTACTACTTCTGATACTGAAATGGAAGATTTAGAAGCAGGTACGATTCACATGGTGTCTACTCAAATAGACCCGGATAATATTGAAAGAGCTGAAGGTATTGCAGGAATGGAAATCAATGGTTATCCAAGAAATGCTTATGGTTATGTTAAGACTAATCATGAAAGTGGACCGACCAGTGAATTGGAAGTAAGACAAGCATTATTCCATGCTATGCCTTTCCAAGAATTTGTAGATGGACATTTTAGAGGTTATGCTGGTGTTCAGTATCATCCAACATTCCCAGCAAGTTTCCACTTAACCGAGGAATTTGAAGCGAATCTAACCACTTATGAGTATGACCTGGATAAAGCTAGAGAAATTCTGGACGATGCAGGTTGGGTAGTAGGAGATAGCGGATATAGAGAAAGAGACGGCGAAGTATTAGAACTTCGGTTCTTAGCCCTTGCTATCGAGAATCATCCTCTAGACTCATTAATTCCACTTTGGACAAGAGACTGGGGCGAAGCATTAAATATCGACTTGGTTATTGCATACGAAGATTTCAACTCTTTAGTAGAGACCGTAATCAATGAATCAGATGCTAATGTAGACGAATGGCACATGTTCTTCTTAGCCACAAGCTCCGTTAGTTCTGATCCTCATACCAGCGTAAACGGGTTTGACAGTGCGCGTATTGGAAACGGACAAGACAATACAAGCAGATACCGAAACGACCGAGTTGACGAATTGATCGCAGAAGGTCAAAGAGCACTTACACAAGAAGAAGCAACACCGATTTATCAAGAACTTACTCAGATTTTAGTTGACGATGCAGTGTTAATGCCAATGTATGTTAACACTACTCATGACTTCTACTATGACCACATTAAAAACTTAAACACGGATTCTGTTTACCCATGGTACCTGGCTTTAAGACATGCATATATCGAGGAGTAAAAAGAAGGAATTAAGAACGAAGCTTTACAAATAAAGAATCATAATTTCTGGATAATATGATAAAGAAAAGGCAATCTCATATTTATGGGGTTGCCTTAATTTCAGAAAGTCATAGACCCATAATGTACGAGCAAGAACTAGTTTACATTATAGTAATAACATAAGGGGTGAAATAATGTTAAAATATTTAATAAAAAGATTTATAGGGCTAATTCCTATTCTGCTTATCATATCTTTCATAATTTTCTTTATGATCGAACTAATGCCTGGGGATCCTTTATCTACCCTTTTAGGAGATACGATGCCCAATGATCCCTTAGAGCGTGCGCGATTGCGGGAAGAAATGGGACTTAACAGACCCTTGGTGACAAGATATGGAGATTGGTTAGGCAGTCTTGTGAGAGGAGACTTGGGAAAGAGCAGTATATATGGATACGAAGATGTATCTTCTGTTATGACAAGGACCATAAGGGCTTCCTTTATCCTGAATATAACGTCATTTCTTTTGGCTTTGCTAATAGCCATTCCCATTGGAGTAAAATCAGCAGTTAAAAAGTATAGTCTCTTTGACAATGTTTTTTCCGTAGTTGTATTCCTGGGAGTTTCTATGCCAAGCTTCTTTTTTGCCTTGATACTCATATACATTTTCGGACTGAATATTGATTTCTTACCAATCGGTAGAATGACATCGATCTTAAGACCGGAATCTGTTTCACGTATGACATATACCTTGGATGTAATGCGACACATGATTTTACCGGTTACGGTAATGACCTTTTTAAATTTAGCACCCTTGGCAAGATATACCAGGAACTCGATGTTAGAAGTTTTAAAACAGGATTATATCAGAACCGCAAAATCCAAAGGTTTAAAAGACAAAGTGGTAATATACAGACATGGCTTTAGAAATGCGCTGTTGCCATTGATAACAATATTGACAATGTGGATTCCAACTTTATTCGGGGGAGCGATCATATTAGAAACTGTATTTAACTGGCCCGGAGTAGGAAGAGCTTTACTTAGAGGTATTAACGGACAAGACCGTGGATTAGTAATGGCATGTTTAGTATTTTTTGCATTATTGAGAGTATCGGCAAATCTGTTAGCTGATTTCCTTTATGGTGTAGTGGATCCTAGAGTAAGGTACTAAAATATGGACACTATTATATTAAGCTAGGAGGGTATTAAATGGCTGAGATTAAAAACGAAAAAACCGATTTGTTAAAAATAGAGACTAAAGTTGAAGGTCCATGGATCGTAGCATGGAAAAGATTTAAAAAGAACAAAGTTTCATTGGCCGGGGGAATATTATTTGTTTTGATATTTCTATCAGTTTGGATCATTCCATTTGTAATTGATTTTCAATTACAGGGTGATTTAGGTTACACCGGGGTTGAACGCTTCGGAAACGCTATGAGTATTAACATTGGCGAGCACGGCTTTGACCTTACCAACAGTAGACAGAAACCTTCGTTTATCGATTCCGAATCCGAGCATTTTTTGGGTACGGACGATCAAGGGAGAGACATCCTCTTTAGAGTGTTTTTTGGAGGACGGATGTCCATGAACATTGGATTTTTGGTAGCCTTCATGACGATGTTTTTAGGATCTACGATTGGAATACTTGCTGGTTATCATGGAGGCATAGTGGATGATCTTCTTATGAGATTCACAGAAATTGTTGCCTCGTTACCTTTTTTACCGATCATGATGACCTTGTCCTTTATCATGAGGTGGGTTCCCCAGGAACAAACCATGTTCGTGGTGGTTATAGTCATAGGAATCATATCATGGACAGGGCTAGCACGTTTAGTTAGAGGGCAGGTCTTATCCCTTAGAGAACTGGAATTTATGCAAGCGACAGAAATTTTAGGGCTGAGTACGACCTCTAGATTGTTTAGACACTTACTTCCAAATGTTTTGACTTACATCATCGTTAGTACTACACTGGGTATTGGTGGTGCCATATTACTGGAAGCCGGTCTATCCTTTTTAGGCTTAGGAGTTACACCGCCCGCACCAAGTTGGGGCAACATGGTACAAGCAGCCCGTACAGGAGTCATCTTACAAAGTTTTCCTCATATGTGGGTACCACCAGGTTTATTGATCATATTAACAGTAGTTAGTGTGAACCTGTTAGGTGAAGGACTAAGAGATGCTTTAGATCCAAAAGAGATAAGGTAGGTGGAAGAAATGAAGGATATATTACAAGTAGAAAATCTAAAAACCCATTTTTTTACAGATAAAGGGGTTGTTAAAGCCGTTGATGGAAATACCTTTACCGTAAAAGAAGGGCAAACCTTAGGAATTGTTGGGGAGTCCGGCTGCGGGAAGAGTATTACGGCCATGAGCATCCTGAATTTGATTGAAGCACCGGGAAGAATTGTTGAAGGTTCCATTAAGTTTATGGGTGAAGAGTTGGTGGGAACATCGGATAAACGAATCCGAGAGATTCGAGGAAATGAAATATCCATGATCTTTCAGGAACCGATGACTTCTCTTAATCCGGTTTTTAGAGTGGGAGAACAAATAGGAGAAGCCTTAATTCTTCATAGAAATCTCACAAAAAAAGAAGCGAAAAACGTCGGTATCGAAATGCTCAATTTAGTTGGGATTCCTAGAGCCGAACGAGTAATTGATGACTATCCTCACCAATTATCCGGTGGTATGCGTCAGAGGGTAATGATTGCAATGGCATTAGCATGTAATCCAAAACTGTTGATTGCAGATGAGCCAACAACTGCATTGGACGTAACTATTCAAGCACAGATTTTATCCTTGATGAATCGGGTAAAAGTAGAAACCAATACTTCGATTATAATGATTACCCACGATCTGGGTGTGGTTGCACAGATGGCGGATCATGTAATTGTTATGTATTCCGGAAAAATCGTGGAATCCGCTCCGGTACAGGAATTATACGGAGAACCGAAACATCCTTATACTGTGGGACTTCTTAACTCTATACCAAAACTTGATGAAGAACTTGAAGAGTTGAATACCATCGAAGGAATGGTTCCGAGTCCCTTCGAATTGCCAGTTGGATGTTACTATGAGCCTCGTTGTGATAAATCTATGGAGATTTGCAAACACAAGCAGCCCGGAACCTACAATATTAATGAAAATCATACGGTAAGTTGTTTTTTATATTCAGATGAAGGGGGAGAAGAATAAATGAGAGAGAAAATTTTAGAAGTAAAAAACGTCAAAAAATACTTCCCCATCCATGCAGGTCTGTTTAAAAAACCTTTACAGGTAAAGGCAGTAGATGATGTATCTTTCACCATGTATAAGGGGGAAACATTAGGTTTAGTAGGAGAGTCCGGTTGCGGGAAATCTACATTAGGACGTACAATTGTTAGGCTCTATGAGCCTACTGCGGGACAAATTATTTTTAAAGATCAGGATATTTCCAAATGGAAGAGTAATAAATTGAAAAAACTAAGACAGGAAATGCAACTGATTTTTCAAGACCCATACAGTTCATTAAACCCCCGAATGAATGTCAGCTCCATAGTTGGAGAAGCGCTTTTAGCACATAAATTGGTAACCAAAGATGAATTTAAAGATAGAGTAACAGAAATTGTTGAAAAGTGCGGATTGGCCTCTTATCATATAAACCGCTATCCTCATCAGTTTTCCGGGGGACAACGGCAAAGAATCGGGGTAGCCCGGGCATTAGCTATGAACCCGGACTTTATTGTCGCCGATGAGCCGGTTTCGGCCCTGGATGTTTCGGTGCAGTCCCAAGTGCTTAACATGATGAATGGTCTGAAGGCGGAATTTGGTCTGTCCTATTTATTTATTTCCCATGATTTAAGTGTTGTAAAACATATTAGTGACCGAATTGGTGTAATGTACCTTGGTTCCCTTGTTGAGCTGACGGGGAAAAGAGAATTATACAATAATCCTCTGCATCCTTATACAAAGGCCTTGATGCTGGCGATTCCTGAACCGAATCCAAAAAAGATTAAAAAGATGGAAGCGGTTAAGGGAGAAATTCCAAGTAATATTAATACACCTTCCGGGTGCAAATTTCATACCAGATGTCCCTATATGAAGGATGTTTGTAAGGAAGAAGTACCGGAGTTCAGAGAAATTGAAAAAGATCATTACGTTGCTTGTCACTTTGCGGGAGAGATTTAAATGAATGATGATAAGAAAGAAAAAAGTAATAAAAAACCAAGAAAGATTTCTTTCTTCGATGCATTAAAGAAAAAAGAAATAGATAAAGATGAAATAGATGACTTAGAAAAAGGTGACTTTCTTGCAATGATGATTGCAATAGCTTCCTATATGATCCCTCTTGCGATCATTGTTGTATTGTTTTTTGTGTTATTGTCTTGGATTTTTGTAAATTAAAAGTTATACTTTTCTAGGCCCTGATGATTTCAGGGTCATTTTTTTATAGAGAAACGACTTATCAAAAGACCGATAATTTGTTATAGTAGGATTATAGTTGGATAGGGGGACGAATCATGCATTATAATGTACTAATTGTGGACGATATGCCGGTCAACCGAAAACTGATGAAAAAAGTGTTGAAAAACAGCGTAGAGGAAGTTACCTTTTATGAAGCGGAAGATGGATTTCAGGCGTTGGAGATGCTGGAAAGAAAGGAAATCGACTTAATAATACTGGACCTGATGATGCCGGGAAAAGACGGTTATCAGGTGCTTCGGGAGATTAAAGAGCAAGAGGACTTAATGGACATTCCCGTTATTGTAAACTCTGCGGTGGATGATATGGCAAGTATCAAAGAAACCCTGACCCTTGGGGCTATTGACTACTTCACCAAACCCATTACACCGGATCAGATGAAGGTGATTATTCCTTTGAAAGTTCATAATGCCCTGAAGTTTTATGAACAGAAAAAAGAGTTGATCAAGGCCAATGAAAAAATGATGCAGGAGATGAAAATAGCCAGTCTACTGCAGAAAGCATTGATAACGGAAAAGCAGGACCTGGAAAAGGTACGGGTTACCAGTAAGTATATTCCCTCCAGTCAAATCGGGGGAGACTTTCACGATTGTGTAGAGATGGATGGCAAGGTATGGTTTATGATCGCCGACGTCACCGGTCACGGTGTGGCCGCGGCCATGGTATCCTCCATGGTTAAGGTGATTTTTAATCACGTGATCCAGGAAAGCAAAACCCCTAAAGAGGTGTTGGAGCAAATCAATCATACCTTTTATCATATGATGAGTGACAATCGTCACCTTTGTTTTTCCGCCTTTGTGGGACTGATCGAAGAGAAAAGTTTAAGCTATGCCAATGCGGGACATCCCTATGCCGGTCATTATCGGGGAGGGAATGATGAAGTGGAGAGTCTTGAACAAAACGGATTTTTGATCGGGGTTTTTGAAGATACGGACTATGAAGATGTGACCACCACCATCGCCCCGGGAGATTTTATCATCGCCTATACCGACGGCTTGTATGAAACCAAATTGGTTGAGGGGGGAAGCTCCAACAGCCATGAAACCGTATTCGAAGAAATGAAAAAGCATAAAGGACTGATTTCCCATAGTCAGGAAGCGTTTATGAAAGCCATGATTCGAAGTTTCGGAAAATTCGAAGACGGAGACTTTGAAGACGATGTGGCCCTGATGATGATTGAGGTAAAATCCTAAGTGCTTTTCTTGACAGAAGACTACTGTTTTGTGTACAATAGATTAAACTTAAGAATAATCGAAAGGTTTAGACGGGAACAGTACTTTAGTCCCTTTGTTTATAGAGATGCAACTCTCGGCTGAAAAGTTGCAACAAAGGATTAAATGAAGATCATCCCCGAACCGATTCTTAGAACACTTTTCCGGTTTTGAGTGCAAAAGTATTGTAAATACAGGAACTCAAAAGCAAGGAAAGGTAAGTAAAAGAATCCGTACAGAATACGTTACATTCCCCAGAGTGATAGAAAATCACGCTAATTTTCCCAGCGATTGTCGGATTAGCCTCCGGTTTTCTGTAATCAGGGTGGTACCGCGAATCCATCGTCCCTAAGGTTTATTTCCTGGGGACTTTTTTTATTTGTATCGCTATCCCTATTATAAGAAAAAAACCGGAAAAAGGTAGCAAAAAACAAGATCAGGAAAAAGCTGCACACTGCCTAGGGAATCACCTGGATTGCGTAAGGATTCAGCAAAAAAAGATAAAAAAGAAAGGACGATGCAATGTGAAAAACTTTAAAGCCTTGCCCAAGGGCCCCGTTGCCAAGCGAGAGCAAAAGGTAACGGACTTTTGGAATTCCCAGAAAATTTTAGACAAAAGTATCGAAAACCGGGAAGGGAAAACCCCTTTTGTTTTCTATGAAGGACCCCCTACCGCCAATGGAAAGCCGGGTATTCACCATGTGATTTCCAGAACCTTAAAAGACTCGGTTTGCCGTCATAAGACCATGAAAGGCTATCAGGTCAAACGTAAAGCCGGGTGGGATACCCATGGTCTTCCCGTGGAGATCGAAGTGGAAAAGCAATTGGGACTGAAGAACAAACAGGGAATAGAAGACTACGGCTTGGAAAAATTCAATGACCAATGCCGAAAGTCCGTGTTTACCTATGAAAAGCAGTGGCGGGACATGACGGAAAAAATGGGTTACTCCATTGATCTGGACAACCCTTACATCACTTTGGACAACAATTATATCGAATCCGTATGGTGGATTTTGGATAAGTTCTTTAAAGAGGATTTTATCTATGAAGGCCATAAAATTCTTCCCTATTGTCCCAGATGTGGTACGGGACTGGCCTCCCATGAAGTATCCCAAGGATATAAGGAGATCAAATCCAATACCGTAACCTCAAAGTTTAAGCGTAAAGATCATGATGAATACTTCTTAGTATGGACGACCACCCCTTGGACACTGGCTTCTAATGTTGCCTTAGCCGTACATCCGGATCATACCTACTTAAAAGTGAAAGCCAATGATGAAGTATATTATGTAGAAAAAAACCTGGCAACAAAAGTGTTGGGTGAAGACTTTGAAGTGTTGGACAGTCTTTTGGGAAAAGATATGGAACACATGGAATACGAACAGCTGATGCCCTTTGTTAAGCCCGATAAAAAAGCGTTTTTCGTAACCGTAGCAAGCTTTGTTACCACCGATGACGGTACGGGAATTGTGCACATTGCCCCGGCCTTTGGGGAAGATGACTATCAGGTAGGACAAAAGTATGGACTTCCCGTCCTGCAACCCGTAGATGAAAAGGGAGAATACACCGAGACCCCCTGGAAGGGTCGATTTGTCATGGATGAGACCGTGGATGTGGACATCATCAAATGGCTTCACGGACAAGGCAAGCTTTTCAAAAAAGAAAAGCAGGTCCATAACTATCCCCATTGTTGGAGATGCTCCACGCCTCTTTTATATTACGGAAAGCCCAGCTGGTATATTGAAATGACCCGAATTAAAGATCGGTTGATTGAAAACAACAACAGTGTAAACTGGTATCCCGATTATGTGGGAGAGAAACGCTTCGGAAACTGGCTGGAGAACCTGAATGACTGGGCGATTTCCAGAAACCGTTACTGGGGAACTCCCCTTAATATCTGGACCTGTGAATGCGGAAACAAAACATCCATCGGCTCCCGGGCGGAACTGAAGGAACGGGCGGTAGAAGAAATCGGTGATGATATTGAACTGCACCGGCCCTATGTGGACGACGTGCATCTGCAATGCGATCAGTGTAGCGGCACGATGAACCGGGTAGAAGAGGTTATCGACTGCTGGTTTGACAGCGGATCCATGCCCTTTGCTCAGCATCACTATCCTTTCGAGAACAAAGAGAACTTTGACGAGCTCTTCCCCGCAGACTTTATCTGTGAAGGGATTGACCAGACGAGAGGGTGGTTCTACTCGCTGCTGGCCATCTCAAGCTTTGTGAAAGGGGTATCCCCGTATAAAAATGTATTGGTAAACGACCTGATCCTCGATAAAGAGGGTAAGAAAATGTCCAAATCCAAAGGCAACACCGTGGATCCCTTTGCGTTATTTGAGAAATACGGTGCCGATGCCCTGAGGTGGTACCTGCTGTATGTATCCCCGGCATGGACGCCTACGAAATTTGATATTGAAGGACTAAAGGAAGTAAAAAGCAAGTTCTTCGGCACCTTGGAAAACGTTTACAACTTCTTTACCCTGTACGCCAATACCGACGGCGTCAATCCAAAGGAGTTTTTCGTAGAATACAAGGACCGGCCGGAATT
>SLKF01000168.1 GCA_007134725.1 Clostridiales bacterium
ATTCTTCCTACTATCATACTACAATATCATATACAACTATGTTGAATAATTAAATGTAGATTATTCACAATATTGCTTCTTTTTTTATCCCATTAACCGTAATCCTCTGATAGAATTATACAATCGGATCTAAAATTTCAAAATTATTCACATCAATAATTCCCTGATCCGTAAGTTTCCATTTTGGACTGGTGGATAGTGCTAAGAAAGATAAATGCATAAAAGGAGCATGGACTTTCCCGCCCAACTGTTCATTTACGATTTTTTCCAATTCACCGTATCGCTCACTTACTTCATGACCGGTTAACTCATCAGTGATTAAGCCTCCCACGGGAAGTCTAAGTTCCTGAATCACCCGACCCCGATTCACCACGGCGATGCCACCTTCCATTTCAATGACCCGGTTAATGGCTTCTGCCATATCCTTTAAGTTGGTGCCTACGGCGATGATGTTATGGGTGTCATGGGCAATACTCTCGGCAAAAGCCCCTTGTTTGAGTCCAAAACCTTTGACAAAAGCCCGGCCGATACTGCCGTTTCTTCCGTAACGTTCCACGCATACCATGTGAAGAATGTCCCCTTGAAGGTCCGCTTGGGCAATGCCCTGTTTTACCTTTACCGGTTCTTCAAAACTATCACTCAGGTTTTGATCGGGAATCAGTCCGATTACCCTTGCGGTAGCTTGACTTCCC
Source organism: Clostridiales bacterium (assembly GCA_007134725.1). Classification (GTDB taxonomy): domain Bacteria; phylum Bacillota; class Clostridia; order Peptostreptococcales; family T1SED10-28; genus Isachenkonia. Next base: position 693 of record SLKF01000168.1, read on the forward strand.
TCGGTCTTAATGCCTAAATCCGCCTCTTGAACCGGGCCGATTTTCACCGAGTGCTTTACTTCATCGGGATAGGTGTATTTTGGAAGGGCATCCAGCATCTTTCCTTCATAGGCCATCAGCTTTCCTTTGACATACACGGCCTCCACACTCATTTCCTGAAGATCATCAATAATTGCGATATCCGCACGTTTTCCCGGAGCCAGGATTCCTACATCATCCAGTCCAAAATAAGTTGCGGGATTAATGGTAACCATTTGAATTGCCTCGATGGGGTCGACCCCTTCTTTAATCGTCCGCTTCAGGATTTCATTCATATGCCCCAGTTTTTCCAGGTCTTCTGCAACCATATCATCGGTGGCCAGAATACACCGTCTGGAATCCAGCCCATCTTCGGTTACGGCACGAATACATTCCGCCATATTCCGTTGGGTGGAACCTTCCCGCATAAAAACGTACACCCCCTGTCGAAGCTTTTCCACACACTCTTCTTTTGTGGTGGTTTCGTGGCAAGAGCACTCTCCTCCGGTGGAGATGATATGGGCGGAGAGTTCGTTTCCAAAGAGCTCCGGTGCATTGCCATCCACGACTTTCCCAATGCTTCGGGCATATATGGTAGAAGCCAGTAAATCCGTAACAATTTCCGGTGTGTTGCGATACACATGCTTTACATTACTAAATCCTTGAAGTTCTCCAATTCCAATGATATTTTGGTAGTTCAGTAAATCCGGCATATCCTTAGAAGTAATATCATAGGCTGCGGTTTCCAGTCCCGGTGAATCCGGGGTTAATGCCGGTACCACCAGTTTTACGTTATTGGGCACATGGGCGGCTTCGTCCGCCATGGCTTTCATACCGATGGGTCCCAGGGCATTCCCAATTTCATGAGGATCCGCCACTAAAGTTGTGGTCCCCGAGGGAATCGAAAACCTTGAAAACTCGGTAATGGTTAACATACTGCTTTCAAAGTGCATATGAGAATCCATAAAGCCCGGTGATATGAACCTTCCTGAAACGTCGACGACCAATGTTTCCGGTCCGATCAGCTTCGTGGCGTCCCCTACATTCAGAATGTAATCCCCTTTAATGGAAACGTCTGCCACGTAGGCTTCACGGGTTAGTACATTAATAAAGTTCCCACCACTCAGTACCACATCGGCAAAGTCATGGTCTGACATTAACACATCAATAAGATTTCGATATTCCATCGATTTTTTAAATCCTTGGGCATCCAACACGTTTTGCCCTCCCTTCTATAATACAGGTTGTAATCAATCATATAAGTCGATGTTGTCTACAATCCCTACAATTGCCATATCAATTGACGATTCCCGTTTCTTCGCTGCAATTCTGGCAGCCGTCCCCTTGGTGTAAATAACGATTTCCCCGATTCCTGCCCCAACGGTGTCTACCGCAATTATCGGCTCGCCGATTTCCTTATAATCCATGGTTAAGGGTTGGGTAATCATTAGTTTACATCCTAAGAGGGTTTCATCTTTTCTTGTAGCCACTACGGTTCCAACTATTTTTCCTATATTCATGGTCTCTCTCCTTTACCCTTGTTCTTTTTTGATTTCAATCCCCATAGCCTTGGCACGATCATAGGCCAAGGGGGTAATAATAGCATTGTAAGGAACGGATAAGATCCCTAAAGGAGAGTTCAGGTTAACAATATCTTTCTCCGTAACAATGGTTTTTTCTCCCGTTCTTTCGGGTTGTTGCCTTCCGCTTTGAATCGATGACTCGGTGCTCGGATAAGGGGTTATAACGGTTTTATTTTTGCAAAAATTTTCCTGTAAAACCTTCTCATAGTTTTGACCCTGCAAGGTTATAACGCCCATTTGCTGAAGGTTTTTTATCCGATCCTCCACCATCTTTTGCATCTTCGGCACTTTTGATTGTAGCCCTTTATAGGCAAGCACACTATCCACATTCATAATCATTTTTTTTCCACGCCAAAGACTTTCCCATAAAAGCGTAGAGATAAAGTCATCCAGAATCCCCTGAGAAAGTTTCGCGGTTGTATTTTGTGTCGTCATGGGAATTACAATGCCATCCACCCGTTCTAATATCTGCCCGATTTTTCCTTTATCCACTTCCGTGAAAATATTCCGGGCACCCAGTTGTTTTTGAATGTTTTTAATGTCCTGTAAGTCTTTCCCATTCCAGGAGAAAGCGATGTCAAAGTTGATGCCGTACTTTCTGGATTTACGCAGTTCTTCCAAGGCCTTATCGATGCCGCGATTGGTACCGGTAAACACCGCTAACAAATTCAACTCCTCAGGTCCATTGGATTTCGGCTGCGTAACAATATCCCGCCATGAATCCTGCTGAACACCGGTCGCTTCCATTGTATCAGATTGGTTATTCCGCCCTAAGGGCTGGCCCAGCTGATCTAAGATCCCTTTTGTAAAATCATACTTATTCATACGTTAACACCTCACTGAGGAGTTTACTCCTTTATTCTTTACCTTTTAACATTACTCGTTCAACTTCTGCATGAGGTCTTGGGATGACGTGTACCGAGTGTAATTCTCCAACGGCTCTTGCTGCATCAGCTCCTGCATCGGTTGCGGCTTTCACGGCACCTACATCTCCCCGTACCATTACGGTCACAAGACCGAATCCGATCTTTTCATATCCTACCAATTGAACGTTTGCGGCTTTTACCATGGCATCCGCTGCTTCCGTAGCACCTACCAACCCTTTTGTTTCGATCATTCCTAATGCTTGACTCATAATTAACCCTCCTTAGATTTTGTTTGTTACACGGTTCTTACTACCGCTTAACTCTTTCCTGCTCCGCCTTTTGCTTTTGTGGTATTGTCAGTCTTTGTGTCTTGCTTCTTGTTTGTTTTCTCCGCTACCTTAGCTCCGGATTTTTTCTTTAAATTGCTTTTGAAAATCTCAATTAACTGATCCAATTCATCATCGGGTTTTGCAATTACATGATGGGCAGCCACAATGCCAATTTGTTGCGCCGCAGAAACTCCCGCATCCACTGCTGCCTGTACCGCTGCTACATCTCCTGCTAAATGGATGGTCACACTAACCGCCTTGCCTACACCGATGACCTTTTCATAACCAATCAGCTCCACATCTGCCGCCTTACATGCTGCATCAAGCGCGGTAATTGCACTGGTGAGTCCTATCGTTTCTATTAAACCTAATGCAGGTTTCATACCACAACACCTCCTTTTTCCTTACTTATAGCGGGTTCCCTTTGCCCAGAGACTTTAGAGATACCGCGGATACCCCTTTGCCGGGGTTTGCTACAACCGAGGATTTAACCTCTCCTTTATTGTAGGGATTTTTCACCGGTTGATTCGGATCTTTTTCGATTTCATTTTTCCTATTTTGTAACGGTTTTTCAATCCTTTCTTCTTCTTTCTCAGAGGTGTTTTTCACCAAATCCTGCAATTGCATTTTTTTCCCTTGATAATTTGCCGCCGCAGAAGTAGTGGTTCCGTCTAAGGTCTTGTGCGTATTATGGATAACGCTTGTGATGATCGCCTCTTCCCTCGTATTTATATTGCTTACGCTTTCTAAGGATTCGGAGGGATCTTCGGTTTTTATTATTCCGCTCTTTTTCGACATCTGATCCATCATTACTCTTGCCAATGGATTTGCCATATTATCACCACCATTTTGGTTAATCTAATATCTTATCAATTTCCTCATGAGGTCTTGCAATTACATTCGTTGATATTACTTCTGCGATTTCCGCTGCAATATCTTTTGCATTTTCCACCGCTGCAGTAACCGCTGCAACTTCACCAGTTACAATGACTGCGACGATACCGGACCCTACATATTCAACTTCCATCAGCTTTACATCAGCGGATTTCACCATGGTATCCGCCGCTTGTATGGCTGCAACTAAACTTCTGGTTTCTACCATTCCTATGGCCTGTCGCATAATTATTGACCACCTTTACTATTTGATTTCATATTGGGGAAGTATTTACTGATATCCAAGTTTTCATAACCGGGAACAAATGCTCTTTCAAAGAGTTTTCCCTTCTCTCCTAAAGGTTTGGTTGCATCGATTCCGATTTTATCCGTATAACCTTGGGCCACATGAGAGGCTTCCAGTCCTGACCCTAAGGCTCCCGCAATTACCACTAAGTCTTTGCCCGCCTGCACCCGGGAAGCTAAGGCCAGCTCAACATCTCTATTATTGTAAATATCAATGTCTTCATCCACCACTACCACATGTTTGATGTCCTTTGAACTTCCTAAGGCCCCCATGATGGCGGTTTTGGGATCCCCTTCATGCTTTTTGTTGATTTGCACAATCGCATGAAAGCGACAGCCTCCCGGAACCGTAACATGAACGTCCTTTGCATCCACGAGATTGTTCACATAACTGAAAATTTCCACTTCCCGAATCAAACCATTGGATAAATGTTCTTCCGGGGACGGAAAAGCATGCTGAAAATAGGGGTTGTTTCGGTGCATGACCGTTTGAATCTTCATCACAGGGTTCGGCGCAACTTCACCGTAATACCCCATCAACTCTCCAAAGGGACCTTCATCCACCCGTTTATTGGGAACCAAATAGCCTTCAAAGACGATTTCCGCAAAGGCGGGAACTTCCAAGTCTACGGAGTGGCATTTCACAAGCTCTAAAGGTTCTCCCCGAAGGGCACTGTCTACATGATATTTATCCACGCCGTACTTTTGAGAACTGATCTGAGACGCCAATAAGTACTCGGCATCATATCCCAGTACCAATGCACATTCCAGTTTTTCTCCTTTACCTTCCAATTCGTTAAAATGCTTGATCAGTAAGGGAGAGGCTCCGGAGATCAAGGCACTGATTTCGTCCTTTTCATTGATTTGAAATCTTCGAACCGCCATATAGGTCTTTTTCGTTTCCGGGTCCTTCACCACCAACATGCCCGCGGTAATGAATCGTTCCGAATCCTTCCCGTTGGACTTTGGTATGGGAAACATTTTTCCGATATCAATGTTTCGGGTGATAATATTCTCTTTGATCGGTCCGTTCTCTAGTATTTTCGGTGGTTTGGGATTGGCAATGGCATCCATAATTCGATACAATCGATCTTCCTTTGTCATACCCATTAAGTCGTAGTAAATTTGCCGTTCGCCAAACACGCCGCCAACGACCGGCACCTTATGCCCTTTTACGTTGGAAAACACAATCGGTTGTTCGCTATTAAAGTAATCCAGTACGGCTCCTAGTTCATAAATCGGATCCACCGGTTTTTCACAGTGCAGGAGTCTATCGGATGACTGTAACAGCTCTAAAGTCTTTCGAAACATCTGTTTTTCCAAAACATCCCTCCTCTCTTACTCGCCCCATCGTTTCGCCAGATGATGTTCGATTCCAAGCTGGTCTAAGGTTCGTGCCACTAAGGCATTGACAATATCTCCAATGGTTTGAGGATGATGATAGAAGCTGGGGGAGAGAGGCATTACCCGCACCCCTATTTTTGCTAACTTCAGCATATTCTCAAGATGAATGACACTGAGGGGGGTCTCTCTCGGTAAAATAACCAGTTTACGGTTTTCTTTTACAATCACATCGGCGGCTCGGGTCAAAAGATTATCCGAACCTCCGTGAGCTACCGTAGATAAGGTCTTCATTGAACAGGGAACGATTACCATTCCGTCGGTCTTAAAAGACCCGCTGGAGATTTTCGCCGCTAAATCATTGTTCGGATGAAAGACTGTAGCATAGGACTTTAGTTCCTCCAGCTTCATGCCTGTTTCATGTTCTAACACATATTCCCCCATGGTACTTACCACCAGATGGGTCTCGATATTTAATTCTTTTAATGCTTTTAATAGAGCGACCCCATAAATGGCGCCGCTTCCGCCTGTCATCCCGACAATTATTCGCATTACCGGTCCTCTCTTTCTAAGGAGTCTACTGGATATGGAGTTTACTTCATAAAGAGTCTACTAATCCACTTTATTCTCGGTATCTCCTCCACCAAGCCATGGGTCTTCTCCTTTTTCCCAAGCATTGATATACTCATCAATGGTAATGACCTTTGTAAAGATTCTTAAATCATTCAGTCCATATTCATGCATTTCATCATTCTTGGAATGTACTCCGTCGCTTAATGTGATTACTTTATAGGCATTGGCTAATGCATCGGATGCTGTACTTCTTACACATACATTGGTCCATACTCCCGTAACGACTACGGTATCAATATTTTCTTCCTTCAGGTATAGATCCAAATCCGTGTGTTGAAAAGCACTGTGTCGTCTTTTGGGAATGATGTATTCGTCTCCTTCAGGGTACAGCTCTTTAATAAAATCCGAACCCCAGGTTCCTGCAACCGCGTGTCTTGGTCTTACTCTAAAGTCCGCATCATTTTTACGATGAGCCTCCTGGATGTGAATTAGATGAATATCATCTTTTCCTTCCGCATTTCTTTCTCGAACCCACTTTAAAAGCTTTTGCAAATTCGGAACAATTTCTTCCCCGCCTGGACAACGTAGTTGTGCTTTTTCTCCAATAAAATCATTTAACATATCAATTACTACAATCCCGTGTTTTGCCATGTTTAAATGCCTCCTTATATTTTATCACAATTTTTAGAATTTCCAACAATGAACTTTAAAAACTCCTTGGCACTTTCCTTCGGACCAAGGAGTTTTTTGATCATTGGCCAATCATTTTTCTGCTTTTCCTTGTTTAAAACTCTGGGTTTTCAACGATTGGATATTTAATATTATTATCCAATTTTCCAATGTTTTGACGTCGGATAAACTGACCGTATCCTTCTTCTCCTACAATACCATGCTCCCTATCATATACAACTTTTCCCCGTACTACGGTTTTAACCGGCTTTCCTTTTAATTTCATTCCGTGTAGCGGGTTATACTTTGCCATGGAATAGGTGTCCTGCTCATCAACGGTCCACTCATGATCCAAGTCTATTACAGTTAAGTCTGCATCGGAACCAATATGAAGGGCACCTTTTTTAGGATACAGTCCATACATCTTAGCCGCGTTTGTGCTGGTGATCTCCACTAATTTACTTAAGGAAATTCGACCTTTGTTGTATCCTTCACTTACAAGAATCGGTACCATGGTCTCCACTCCGGGAATTCCGGGGAAGGTATTCCACATGTTTGCTCCGGCAAACTCTTTTTCCGTTTCAATTTCATAGGGTGCATGATCCGTTCCAACGAAGTCGACACTTCCGTTATTGAGTCCTTCCCATAATTCATCATTGTCTTTTTTGGTTCTTAGTGGAGGCGCAATTTTTGCAAAAGCTCCACGTTCGGTCATGGCATCTTGATAATTCAGTGTCAGGTAATGAGGTGTGGCTTCTGCAGAAACATCAAGGCCTCGTTTCTTCGCTTGACCGATTAATTTTGCACCGATTCCCGTACTCATATGAACAATGTGCAGTCTTGCACCGGTGTCCTCAGCAAAGGCGATACCTAATTGAATTGCTGCTTTTTCTGCTAGGGCCATTCTCGCTTCCGCCCAAGCAGGACCGTCGGTTCTTCCTTCTTTTTCAAACTTCTTTGTATAGAAATCGCACATATCAAAGTTCTCCGCATGAATTCCTACGGGAAGTCCGGTCTCTGCCACTGCTCTAAAGGCTTCCAACATTTCCGGGTCCGTTACTTTCGGATAGGTTGGTACCGATGGGGTCATATAGCATTTAAATGCGCAAACTCCATAATCTGCTTGTTCCTGAACATTGTGCAACCAACCTTCTCGAACATCTTCTCCGGTTACTCCACCCCACATGGCAAAGTCCACAACCGCTTTGTCTTTAATGGCATTCAGCTTGGATTCCAAGTTCTCTACACTTCTTACGGAAGGCTTCGAGCAACAAGGCATATCCATAACCATGGTAAGACCCCCTGCTGCCGCTGATGAAGTTCCGGTTAAGAAATTTTCTCGGTGCGTAAATCCGGGATCCATAAAATGCACATGGGAATCAAAACAACCGGGTAGGGTCAAATGACTTTCTAAGTCGATAATTTCTTTTGCTTCCACCCCTTGGATATCGGTTAAAAATCCTGCAATTTTTTCTTCCTTCACCAAAATATTCGTTACTACGGTTTCGTCCCCTTGAGGGATTCTAGCATTCTTATAAATTACATCGTACATGTTTATTGCCTCCTTAGTTTTTTTAGCAATCATGAAATACATCCTTTACCATTACATCATTTCTTTTATTCTATTAAATGGGTTTCTAATATTTGTGAGTTCTCAAACCCTTCCAGTCCTAAAAAATACTCCAGGGAGTTTAAAAGATTGGCAAGCTTTACCGGGCCTACAATTTCTGAACCGGTGACCCGAACACCATAGCGATCCGCTTCCTGTTTTACGGTGTTAAACGTACGGTATAGAGGCGTTTTGTTACAGTCAAACATATTCATGGAAACCACCACGCCTGCATGGTCTGGAAACTTAAGGCCTACGGATTTCACGGTGGAAAAGCCTCCGCTGGGTCCTCGTACAGTCTTTGCAATTTTCTTGGCAATGGATACGTCCTCGGTGTCTAAAAATACGTTGTAGGCCGTTAACCCTTCCGCTTCCGCACTTACAATGGTGGCTCCCATTGTTTCTGAGAGTTTTCCCTCTTTGCTTAAGTCCGGCTTTCGATTTTCATAGTCCGGATGAGCGGGATCTTCCAGGAGTGCTTTCAACCCTTCATACTGTCCTTTTCGGATATAAGCTAAGGCTTTTCGGTCTTCGTTTCTTGCGTTTTCCGCTGCGAAAAAGATGGGTACTCCGGTTCTCTCATGAAGTTCCTTTCCAATCTCTTTTGCTAACTCTACACATTCTTCTACAGTGGTGTTTTTAAAGGGGAACAATGGAATGGTATCCTGAGCTCCGATTCTTGGGTGAGAACCTTTTTGCTCTCTCATATCGATAAGCTCGGTAGCTTTTGCAGCCATATTTAACAACGCTTCTTTTAACGGCTCCGGTTCTCCGATTGCGCAAAGAACGGTGCGGTTAAACTCATGCTCCGGTTCACAGCTTACCAGCGTTACCCCTTCTTTGTTTCGAAGCTCGTCCGCAACGGCTTTGATCACATTTTCTCTTCGACCATCGCTAAAGTTGGGAACCGCTAACATGTATTTTTTTTCAGTGGACATACTTACAAACCTCCCTAATATGTTTATTTAAGTCTTCCTATACTAACTCTGCATTCATAATAACATAAAAAGCATTGAATCTCTTTGTTATTTTACTATAATTATTTATTCTGATTTGCTTGCTGCAATTCTCTTAAATCCTCATTTTACAGGCTTTTCATGAGCTGTTTTGCTATTAAGGACGGGTTTTTCAATACAAAGC
>SLKF01000141.1 GCA_007134725.1 Clostridiales bacterium
CTCCTCCACATGATGTACCAGCTCATCCCATAAGGATTTCCCCTCCCCGATATATTCTCTTATCTCTTCCGTAGTGGGCATCCTTTCTGAATTAAATGCTTCATGCCATTTCATCACAAAATCCCCCTTTCCTATATCAATTTAGACCTTGAATTTCCTAGGTCAACTACTGCTTCATCACGTTATCTCCCACTGTTCTCCCAAAATATTCCAATACCCGCAGGGCTCGTAATGTGTTCCAACGACTTGCTTTTCCAGCTTGTTCCATCTTAAAGTGGTCGGCAGATCCGGGATAAGGTGCAGGTACTTTCCACCGACCATCCTTTGTGCGTTTCTTGTAAACTACTTCCAGTGCTTCCTGCATTCTTTCATCGTAGGGCGCCTCCGCTTTACGAAAATACTCCAGTGCTCGCAGGATATCGTATTTCCACCGGGTGGGATAAGCTATGCGCAGCATGGCAGGATGAATGACTTCTCCGGTTTTATCGGATCGGAACAAATGATGTTGTAGGAGAAATTCACGGGCTTCCCTTTCAATGATTATCAACGCTTCACGCCTATAGCTATACCCTTGGATGAGGTATTCCATGATTCCCTCCAGCGTATTAATGGTTGTATGCATGGAACTGTGTTTCGCCCCATATCGGTTAAGCAGACAATTAAATCCACCGTCTTTCATCTGTTGGCTTATTACAAAATCCACGACGGATTTTATTTTCTCTTCTTCTATCCCAAAATAGCAGGCATAATTCAAGAACATCCCATTGATGCACAGATCACTTTCCACCACACCAACAAAGCCGTTGATGCCACCATCCACACCTTTTTCGGTTTCTACAACAAGATTCAATGCCTTCGCAATTTCTGTAGTGCTTGGGGCACATAGATTTCTCAAATCAAGCAGGGTGTAATTGGTCGAGGTCCATTTCGGCTGATAAAAAGCTTTCCCCCAATGACCTTCCGGCTTTTGTCTTTTAAGAAACTCATGTCCCCAGCCTTCTGTGGCGATCCTTTTCTTTAGGGGACTTAACACCTTTGTTTCTGATTTTAATAAATCCCGGTGTGTCTGATACTGTATGGATACATCCCCTTCAAGCAACCAATTGATGATCTCTTTTTTTTCCATGATCCCCCTCCTTTACGGGCTTTGTGGATTTTCAAATAGCTTTTTCCCTGATTTCCTTGTTCTTTTCTTTTTGCACTCCGGTCATGGCAATGGTATAAATGATCAGTGCCGCCCAGATAAAACAGAAGCTGATCAGATGAATTACGGTAAATTCCTCTTTGAAGAGGAATACCCCAAGGAAAAAACTAATTGTAGGGGCGATGTACTGCATAAACCCGATGGTGGAGAACTCCACCAATTGGGTGCATTTTGCAAACCAGAGCAGAGGCGTTGCCGTTATCACTCCGGAAAGCATCAAGAGAAGCATCATAGGTGTGGGAATGGCAAAGAAGCTTCCTACCCCGGTTCCCTGAAGATAACCCAGGTAAAGAAGTGCGATCGGCGTAATCACCAAGGTCTCCAGTGCCAGACCCGTGACGGCATCCACCGCGAGAACTTTTTTTACCAGTCCGTAAAAAGCAAAGGTAACCGCCAGGATCAACGCCACCCAGGGGACCTGTCCGTACTGGATCGTAAGGAGGATGACACCGATGGTAGCCAACATAAGGGCCATGGTTTTTTTCTTATTGAATCGTTCTTTAAAGACGATCATGCTAAGAAGGGATACCACTAAGGGGTTGATATAATATCCAAGACTTGCCTGAAGGACAAAATTTGAATTCACAGCCCAGATATAGGTAAACCAGTTCACACTGATTAACACGGCGGCCATCAGAATAAGCTTAAGTTGTCTTTTGTTCTTTAATACCACTTTAAGGGTTTGATAATCTCCTTTGATCACCAAAAGAAGCGATACGAATACAAAGGACCAAGTGATCCGATGGGCAAGAATTTCCAAGGCGGGAATTTGATTTAAGAGCTTCCAGTACACCGGAAGACTTCCCCAAACAATAAAGGCCAGGGCCCCGAACAATACCCCGATATTTTTTTCCCGACTACTGATTGCTTTTGACTGATTATCCATCTGCTTCACCCGTTTCCTTATATTTTATGAGCCATCAATAATGAACCTGCTCTTTTCGTTGCGTTTTCCCTTCTTATTGTAATATGAATGATAAAACAATGGTTGTACCAACCATTAAGACATTGCTGAAACTATGCATGATCATGGGATAATACATACTGCCGCTTTTTTCGTAGCAGATCCCATAAAAAATACCCAGGACAAAGGCCAACACCAATTGCATTGTAACAAAAGAGACTTCAAAGGGGGCAAAGGAAAAGCGCATATGAGCCATGGCAAAAACAATGGCGGCGACAATATTTGCAGCGCTGATATGACCTTTGAAACCTTTGCCTTTCAATATCAAGGCAAAAAGAGTGATGGCAAAGGCCCGAAAAATCAATTCTTCAGAGGGTCCGGATAAGAATAGTTGAAAACTCATATAGCCAATAATATTCGTTCCGGTCAAGGGAAACTGAAAAGGTTGAAACCCATTACCCAATAGGATAAATGCAAAAGCCCCAATGTTGTAAATGGTGAAATACTTAAAAAACTTCAGAGTGATCCTCCTGCCTGCCAACTTGTCTCCCCAGTGGAAGCCAAAGTCCAAACCGTAGATTTTTCCAAGAATCACCATGATGGGGAGAAACACAAGAGCTTGAAAGATATGATGGATAGAAATCCAGGCATAAGAACCATCAGGATCGATGGAAGAATAGTCAAACAGGTCGGCAAAGGAACCTGCAAGACGTGGGATATAAAGCATGAAAACAGACAAAATGGCAACATAAAAGATCTTTTTCACTATTCTCATAGAGGCCTCCTCGAAGAATTTATAGGTTAATTATACCATTCGCCTATTCACAATACCATTCAACATTTACTTCTCAAATAGTTTATTTTCTAGACGAAGGGACAGCAGACAGAGGGATAGCTGCCCTCTTTTTCATCCTTAAAAAAGCCCCCTTTTTTTATCATAAGATAAAGAAAAAGGGGGTTGAGTAGCTGTTGCTATACGATATAAAGCGATCGTCCATAGATTTTTTTAAAGTCTTTATCAAACTTCATGGCACTGCTGATTTCCAGTTCCGAGGTGGTGGTTGATTTGACCATGATCTGAACATCCTCTTCCGTAATGTAACAATTCAATCCTTCTATACTGCCGTATTCGCTTCGGTCAAGTTTTTCCGCAATTTTAAGGAAAATACTCATTTTTTCTACTTTTTTCATATCTTCTTCATTCACCAGCATATGGTAATCCCGCCAATCCTTTTTCAGACTATTTTCTCTGTGGGACCCTACCAAGAAGGCTACCATCACCCGTTGCCGATTGCTCAATCCATGAATTCTGGCATTCAAGCTAAGATAAAACCCGTGCTTGTGATGGTTATAGTAATCGATACTCATGCCTAAATCGTGGATTAATGCGGCGACAGCCAAGAGCTTTCGCTCATCCAAACCCAAATTATGAAGTTCAACGGTCTGATCATACAGTGCCAGGGCCAAGGTTTTCACTCGATAACAGTGTTTTTCGTTCATTCCAAAGTTTTTGATGATATTGTCTATGGAATCAAACAATACATCTTCCAAAACCGGTTTAGGATAACGGATTTCTTTTAGATACTGTTCATAAAAAAGCCCTTCCCTTAAGCCGTTACCACTTATAATCAGCTGCTTGGCCTTTAGTTTTTTCATCAATGAATGCACCGGTGCCAAGCCGGCGGCAATAAGATCCGCCCGTTCCTTATTAACACCGGAGATCTTTCGGATTTCCTGAACCGTACCCGAGGTTACTTGTCCATAGGCATCTTCCACTTCTTTTATGGTCATTTGATAATTATGAAGACTTTCCAGAGGAAAATCAATTCGATGCTTATCCATTTTCGCCAAGGTTCGAATGGTCCCTCCAATACCTATTACAGGATAGTTTTCCAGAGAAGTTAGCCAGTCCAGTTTATCCATTTCCTTTGCAATGAAATCTTCCACCTGCTGTACTTTTTCCTTGGTGATCACTTCTCTGCCGATAAATCTTTCCGTTAAGGTAACCGCTCCAAAATCAAAAGAAACCAATTCTTTTTTCTGATTATCCTCTATCCAGGTAATTTCCGTACTGCCTCCACCGATATCAATTGTAACTCCCCGTTCCACCGGCAGGGTATTCACAACGCCTAAGTAACCATAATAGGCCTCTTCTTCACCGGTGATTACCCTAAATTGAAAACCGGTTTCCAAGGCCACTTTTTCAAGAAACTCTTTTTGATTAGCGGCAATACGGACCGCAGCCGTGGCCACGGGAATGATGTGGTCCACTTGATGGACCTTAATCAGTTTCAAAAAAAGTTGCAAAGTGTTCATGGTTCTTTTTATCGGTAGGGGTTTTAGGGTTTTTTCGTCCCCCATGTTCTGGCTTAGGCGCACCATATCCTTTACTTCGTCCAACAATTTATAGGATCCGTCTTCAAATACTTTCATCAAAAGCATCCGTACCGAGTTGGATCCCAGGTCGATAATAGCAATTTTTTGGCTCATAGTCATATCCTTTCATCGATCATCGGGTCTATTGGTCCGGTGAACCCTTCTTAGACAAAATGGGTTCACCGACCTTCCTATTTTTTTCTTTCTTCCAAGCCGCCATGGCTTGTTCCATAGCCTGTTTACGGAAGGTACTTTGGGCTTCGATTTTCCCCTTCCCCCGACGGTCCACGGATTTGTAGGAACCATCGGATTGCAAGATACGGGTTTTCATGGTATCGGCGAAAAGGATCTTTAAGATCTCCACCACCCGTTTTTTTATCGGCTTGTGCTCTATTTCAAACATCAGCTCAATTCTTCGATTCAAGTTTCGAGTCATCCAATCCGCGCTGGAAAGATAGACATTTTCCTCCCCGTCATTATAAAAATAGTATATCCGGGGATGTTCCAAAAAACGTCCCACAATACTGTGTACTACAATATTTTCACTGATACCGGGAATCCCGGGACGGAGACAGCAAATGCCTCGAACCAGCAATTGAATCTTTACGCCGGCCTTGGATGCATCGTATAATTCCGAAATAATTTGGGGATCAACCAAGGAATTCATCTGTGCCATAATCCCGGCTTTTTTTCCCTGTCGGGCATTTTTTGCTTCCCGTCGTATCAAGCGATTAAAAGTTTCCCGAAGGTTCAGCGGGGCCACACTGAGCTTGTGTAAATCCGGGGGCTGGGAGTAGCCGGTCAGCATATTGAAAAATGCCGAAGCTTCAGCGCCAAAGTGTTCATTACTGGTAAGTAGACCCATATCCGTATATACTTTAGCCGTACTGTCATTATAGTTCCCGGTTCCTAAATGAAGGTATCTTTTGATTCGCCCCTCCTCATTACGCACCACCAAAAGAATTTTCGAATGGGTTTTTAGTCCCTCCAGTCCATAAATAACGTGACATCCTGCTTTTTCCAGTTTTTTAGCCCATTGAATGTTGTTTTCTTCGTCAAAGCGTGCCATTACCTCCAGAAGTACCGTCACTTGTTTTCCCGCATCCGCTGCATCGACCAAGGCTTGAATAATGGGAGAATCCCCGCTGACCCGGTAAAGAGTCTGTTTTATAGCAAGAACATCAGGATCCTCGGCGGCTTCCCGGACAAAACGAACCACGGGCTCAAAACTTTCATAGGGATGAAATAGCAGTCGATCTTCCCTGTCAATAATCTTAAATATACTCTCATTACTCTGGAAGGCTTCCGGGATTGCAGGATGCGCCTCTTCAAACTTGAGGTGCTCACATCCTTCCATTGCATAAGTCTTCATAAGAAAGCTGAGATCAAGAGGGCCGGTTATAGAATATATTTCCCCTTTATGAATCTTAAGAACCTCTTGAAGATAGTCCAATAAAAAGGAATCCATCCCCTTGTCCACTTCCAGACGAATGGCATCGCCCCACCGTCGTTGTTTAATGGATTTTTCAATTTCCATCAAAAGGTCTTTCACTTCCTCCTCCTCAAAGGCAAGATCCGCATTACGGGTAATACGATAGGGAGAGGCCGCTATTACCTGATGGCTTGAAAACAATCGATGAGCAAATAATATGATGATCTCTTCCAGCATTATGAAAGCTCTTCCCCCGGTTTCCATAGGAATCCGAACCAATCGGGGCATTACGGAAGGAACCTGGACCGTGGCAAAAGTCGGGGAATTTTGGTTCTTCTCCTTTACCAGCATGGCAATGTTTAAACTTCGATTCATGATAAGGGGAAAAGGACGGTTTTTATCCACGGCCATGGGGGTCAATACGGGATAAATCAATTTTTCAAAGTAGTCCTTTAAATAATCCTGTTGTTTTCTTGTAATCATACTTCGGCGAAGAATTCGAAAGTTTTCTTTCTTAAGCATTGGAATCAGCCCTTTGCTAAAGGCATTGTGCTCCTCCTTTACCATCCGGTGAACACGAATAGCAATCTGCTTCAGCTGATTTTTGGGTGTCAGTCCCGAAGGGTCCGGTTTATCGTATCCCGCATTCACTTGATCCTTTAAGGAGGCAACCCTTACCATAAAAAATTCATCCAAATTGGAACTGACAATGGCAAAAAATTTTAGCCGTTCAAATAATGGATTTCTTTTGTCCTTAGCCTCTTCCAGGACTCGATGGTTAAATTCTAACCAGCTCAGCTCTCGATTGAAAAAATGTTCAAAGCTGTAGTTATGGAGGTTTTTTTCATTTTCTTTCGGCAGCTTAAGTTCCATCGGACACCTTCCTCCGTATTTTTAGTTGGGGATTCATTCCGAATACTTCCCGAAAGAAATCCCCTTTTATTTCAAAGGTCCACTCTTCCAACAAGGTATCCACGGTTGCATCCCCCCGCACAATCATTTCCCTATCCTTAATCACGATTTTCACATTGCTGATCTTTTGGGAATGATTTCGATCCATGGCGTCGGCCAGTCGAAGAATCGCCGTTAGCTTCGAAGTTGTTACCTGATCTTTGCTTCGGAGTATTCCATAGGATTTGTCGGTTTTTTGAGGGACCACGCTACTGTGATACTTCGATACATTGGCAACAATTTCCATCTCTTCCTCGGATAAACTTAAAATCGGGGAAGCCTTGATGAGTTCATAAGAATGCAGATAATGTTTATTCAAGTTGACGAATTTTCCTATATCGTGAAGTTTACATGCCAGGCGTAGAAGAAACTTCTCTCGATTTTTCATGCCGTGGGTCCGCTTTAACGCGTCGAAGAGAAGGATGGATTTTTCCTCCACATCCCGGGCATGGTTCAGATCTGCATGATATTTTTTTCCTAGACTTAAGGCCTGTTGTTGCACATCTTCACTAAATTCCTGTTGCCGCCGGGTATGAAATCGCCGATCCACAAAATCCGATACAATTCCATCACTTAGGGAGATTAAGGGCAAATGGACTTTATCCCCAAGAATCATTGAGGCGGATTTTTTAATGATAATCAGCGAGGGCAGCAAAATCGAAGCCAGATCGGAGGTGATCTGATAGTCTTCAGCGATCTCCGGAATGGATTTGCTCAAAAGCTCATCATATAAACGATGAAAGGCTTCTATAGAAATGGTGGAGTCTTTTTCAAAGTTCTTCCCTCGATCCAGTAATTTACTGATCCCACGCATCTCACTTCCCAAAACGATGAAATGTTTCAAGGTATAGTCTTCTTCGATAAACGTTAAAATATCCAAATGTCCCTCAATGTATTCCTCCATTAAATCCGGAAACTTCAACGTTCTTTTTTTTAAGTCCGATAGCACTTCCAGAAGACGCAAATGCCCCAGTTTAAAATTATGCGTAGCACGCAGTCTTCCTTCACTGTAAATGGTCATCTCCACACTTCCGGAACCCACTTCCACAATCAAAACCCCTTCCTCTCGAATACGATCGTGGTCGGGCAAATTTTCCCGAATCCCTTTATAGGTCAGGTATCGCTCCTGAGCATTGTTGACTACTTCCACTTTCAAACCGGTTTTCAACTGAATCTGATCAATCAGATACTCCCGATTTTCGGCTTCCCGTACGGCACTGGTGGCCACTGCTCGGTATCGTTTGGAATTATACTCCTTCATTAATATTTGAAAACCCTTAAGAATATCACAAATATATTCCACGGTTTCATAACGGACTTTCCCTTCGGAAAAAGAATCCTTTCCTAATGCCGCCGGTTTCGTTACCCGCTCCAAAACACGGACATTTCCCACTTCATCAACCTCAACAATTTTCATTTTAAGGGAGTAAGATCCGATATCAATGGAACTCATGATGATCGGTTTTTTCTTGGTATTCATCCTCCCGCCTCCTTTGTTCCTGAAATAATAACACTATTATTTTATCAATTGTGACCGGGTCTTGTGTTTAGTTTATGTTAAGTTATCAAAAATATCGGGATAATAAGAATCCGAAGAGGGAATCTGCTGCATCGAATTACGTCAGTTTTTTTGCCTTGCAAAGCTGTTTTTCCTTCTCCGCAACCCGTCCGCATTTTTTGCATAGGAATTTCGGTTCACCCACTAATTTAATGTACTCCTCCAGGTTTTTATCTAAATAATCCTTTTTATTCGCCAGTTTACACAACTTTTCCGACTTATTCTTTCCACTCATCTTCATCACCGCCTTTTTATTTGTAGTAAGACTGTTTGTAGTAAGAAAAAGGGGATGCTCATTAACGACACCAAATATATCCTCCCCTTCCCGGTAAAAATCCTCCATCTTCTCTTGTAATCTATTGGTCAACCAAAGACTAAATCCTTCATTGGTAGAATCTTCGGCACATAGCTCCGGATATTTTTCAACCTCTGTTAATAAAACCGTTAAGTCCTGAATTTCTCCCAATTGATCTTGGATTTTTTTGAAAGGTTCCGTTAATGGAAGAGTGGAGACCAGCAAGGGTTCAACAATTTCCATGCGATAACGAATTTTTTTGCAATCGATCCGTAAGCGGTGGAAGGTGTCCACATCCTCTAAGGTTAAAGCGGCTTTACTGTCCATGACCCGATGATAATCCCTTTGAATTAAATCTTCCAAGGCCCTGTGCACTTCTTTTTTCTTTAAATTACGTTCAACCTTTTTATTCAATCTTAGCAACTCTTCTTTCAACTGTTTTCTGTCTAATCTTTCCATTTCTTCGATACTGTGGGAAATCTCTTTTTCTTCTCTTTTTTCCAGCCGGTAAATAAGACTTTCTAGTATAGGAAACTGATTGATAAAGTCCTTGAGAAATAATTGCTGCACTTGTATGTCCCGTAGATCGGCGAATATCCGCAATATCCTCTTGGTCTTTCGATTAACCTTTTTTAGACTATCAAAGCCTTTCATCTCCCCGAGCAATTCAAGGATTGCCTGAAGACGTCTGGCGGATACTCTTAGATCATGTACGTTCTTTTCATCCGGTTCCCTATAACACAATTTCAGGGCGGTGAGAAAAGTCTCGGTCCGACTTCGGAGAACCCCAAGGATTTCCTGTTGGCAAAGTTTTTTTTCTTTAAGCATTTGATTGTTCACCTCCAAAGTAACAACGTATTGAATCCTGACTATGGTATAATTAAATTAAAATCAGATAATTCAAAAATAGCTTACTTTTATTGTACCCTAAAATTCTTTTTTCCAACCATACAACCACCAAAATATTGAAAGGGGGAAATGATCGTGAAAGAGCTATTGATTATGCGCAATGGTAAATCCGATTGGGAGGATCTTTCTTTTAACGATTATGATAGAACATTAAAAAAAAGAGGCATAAAAGCTGCCGCTTCCATGGGAAAAAAAATTCAGTCACTGAATCTAA
>SLKF01000258.1 GCA_007134725.1 Clostridiales bacterium
AATATTTTTTATTGCGGTTTTTGTTTTATTAATGACATTCTTAGGAGTTTTCTACTTTACCCTTTACACTAGTTTTACCGAGTTAACTTTATCGTTTATTGAAATTCAATACGTAGGAGATAGGCAGGGTTTAGATCCAGGGACGAGTGATATTCATGCGAAAAAGTACCGATTATCGAAAGAAGAAAAGACACTTTTATTGCAAAGTTTAGATTTTAAAACAGATAATAGTGTAAAAAATTATAATTTGGTTTTAATTGATGATGTATATCAAATACAAGAGGAAACCGTAGTCCCTTTTTCTATGCGATTAGTCAATAGATTCAACCAAGAGAAAAGGTACAATGTATATTTGAAAAATAAAAACACGGCATTTATAGAAATTGGAAATTATTTGTATGAAATAATGGATCATGACTTTTACTATACGCACCAGGGTTTTGACCTGTACTATAAGATAAAGTATTTGCCGACAATAGAATTAGACAAGAATATAGTTTTTGGCATAGGAAATCCTGAGTTTAATTGGCGGATGAAACGCTATGATGGTAACATGATCCAGAATAACAGGGATGAAGTTGAAATAAACTCACCCGGCAAAGAAGAAACCTCTCTACAGCTTGAAAGAGAAGAAGATCAAATCAAAATATTGTTTAATGAGAGGCCTAATGAAATTGCGTATACCATTTTGAACATCGATACGAATGAAGAAGTGGAAGTGGGGGTCTTTGATGAAGCCGAGTCTGATTTCTTACCTATTCCGAAATTAAATGGGAATTACCACTATCAACTGGAAGTTTTTTGGAATAAAGAAATCTCTAGAAAAGCAGTGATCTCTTTTCCTATTGAAATATCACTTCCAATCACTTTTTCCGTTGACCATACAACTATATTTCAAGATGAGATCATAGAAATCACAGCAAACCGAGCAGCTACTATGGAAGATATTATAATTGAAGGAGACATAGCCACGGATATTCAATGGCATAGTGAAAATCAGCAACTAAGAACTGTGATTGCTACCAATTACCATACAGATCCGGGCTCATACTCTATAGAATTAAAGGATTTGAACCATGGGAAAACCCATTCCTATGATGTTGAAATTTTGCCTAGAGATTATAAAACCCAATATCTTACAATAGATCCCTCGATAGAAGGGAGAACAAGAAACCAAGAGGCCTATGAGGAAAGAGATCAATACTTTGCTCCGGTTCGTAAAACAAGTAGTGAAAATAAATATTATGATAAAGAGTTTCTTTTACCCACAGAGGGAAGACTAACCACGGAATTTGGAGAACGCAGATATGTCAATGATGAACTTACATCCTATAGACATAATGGCATTGATATTGCTGCCCCCACCGGTACGGAGGTACTTGCAACAAATCATGGAGAAGTGGTTTTTGAAAGAGAAATGATCTTAATGGGAAATACAATTGTAATAGATCATGGTCATGGAATTTTCAGCACATATTTGCATCTAGATGAAATTCAAGTTGATACAGGAGATTGGGTAGAAAAAGCAGACATTATAGGAACTGTTGGAACAACCGGTTTTTCAACGGGGCCGCACTTGCACTTTACTCTGTCATATTATGATATGCCCTTAGAACCAGGCTATTTCATTATCGGGAAATCCTATACTAAAGAAGAACATTATCAAATCAGACGGTGATTGTATTTTCGATCATAGTCATAAATTGGCAAGGATAAACTGAAATGTTATAATTAGAAAAGAAGGATAGGGGTATATTATTTATGAAGGAACTTCTGTCGGGAAGTATAGGGAGATTCAGTTTAAAATGGAGGATCGGAATAATAAATTTGATTCAAGAATCAATGATACAAATACTGATAGCCGATTATGGTGAGATAAAAGATCGGTGCTTTGCAAGCGAAAAAATTGTATTTATCAGAAGTATATTTCCTCAATACTCATAAAGAAGATCTGAGAAAAAGAAGGATGCACAGTCATACAATTTTCTTTTGTGAATATCAGAAAACAAGTGAATTGTTATCTTTATGTTTATTAAAAAGGAGGTTTTAGTATGGAAATGACGTATTATAAATGTCCGGAATGTGGATTCATGCATCAAGTGCCGGGTTACTGGAGCAGCTTTTCACCGGAAGAGGCATTAGAGATGCAGCATGTAAACTTGGCTACCCAGGAAATCTGCAAAGAAGATAAACTGGAATTGGTGGAGGATCATGATATTTTATGATTGAAGAATTTATCAATACGGTTGAAAAAAAATTTAACGTTTTCATAATGGATTAGTACGGATAAGTCAGATAAAACCCTACAATGATTTTGTAGGGTTTTATCTGACTTAAATGGACTAAATGGTTTAATCTTTTACTTATCTAATTGATCAAAGGCTTCTTCGAGGGCATCTATAATTCCATGATAGGTGGCAGTTGCTCCGGTAATTACATGTATTTCTTCCAGAGGTTTTCCGGACAGGAGGTCTTTTTCGATGCTTTTTAATACATCATTAAAAACCTGTGATGTATCATGAAACTCGACAGCTTTCAAAGCTTTTAAATCTCCACCTTCCATAACGAGTTGAATGATGATTTTACCCTTATAGCCTTCACCGGAGCCAAGAATGATATCTTCAGAGACTTCATCAGCGTTTCCGAATTCCTGGGTAAAGTGATTGGCGCTTAGAATAACAAAAGCTAAAATGGCTAGTATTATAAAACCAGTAATGACTTCTTTTCGATGACCTGTTTCACTCATGAAATCCCCCCTTGTATCCTCTTATATTGTATGAAAATTGCTAGTAACTTTCAATATGTTAATTAACAAACTATCATGAAATAGAAAAAAATTCAAGTTTATACATCAATCACGAAAAAATATCTTATTTGGTTAATATTTGCTAGGAAATTTTAATACAAACAGAATATGGATGGCTTTTTTAGAATATGCTATACTAACAATAGTAATTGAAAGGAGACTTGTATGAAAATCTCAATGAAGACTGCAACTACAAAAAATGAGAATTATGTATGGACACTATTAATTATGTCCACGGCATATATTGCAGTAGGTATAAACGTTCAGGGTTTTATGGCGATGCTTCCCTTAGTTAGTGCGGACTTTCAAATTAGCGGAACTCAAGCGGGTCTTTATGCGACTGCCTTTTTTTTAAGTGGGACCTTACTTGCCATAAGTAGTGGAAGAGTTGTCGATCGAATTGGACCTAAGAAATCATTAGTTGGTGCAACTGTAATTATTGCAAGTCTGATGTTTTTACATACCTTGATGCCTACGTTTACCATGATTCTTTCATTAGCCTTTTTAACAGGGATTGGGTTTAGTATTATTACCCCTGCGATTAATAAAGGAGTAATAAATCTTGTGCCTCCGAATAAAAGAGCGGTATCCATTGGAATAGCTCAAGCGGGAGGAGGGATCGGAGGTATTTTAGGAGCCAGTTTATTACCATTTTTAGGAGATATTTTTGGTTGGAGAAAGGCTTTATTGGTTGCTGCTGTGGTAGCGTTATTGATGGCTATCGTTTTAGCAAAGTTTTATCGTCCCAAAGAAGACAATGGAAAAAAGGACAAGAAAAATAGCGTGAACGAGAACACAAAGGATTTTCCAGGATCATTCAAAGAAGATTTTAAAGAATTGATATCAAATCCAATATTAATCTTTGTATGTTTTATGGGTTTAATTTTTGGATTCACAATGGGAAACATGACTATTCATTATACCTTGTTCCTCACAGGAGACATAGGATTAACCCCGGCTTTGGCAGGGTTTTCATTAAGTGCTTTTATGTTTGGAGGAATCATTGGACAACCGACTATGGGGTATGTGAATGATCGTTTTTTTAACAGCAATCGGCGACTTGGGCTATTTATCCTGGGTATAACTTCATCGATGATGTTATTAATTGTAGGGATCGTTGTGTTTTCTGGAAATTTAAGGTTCAGTTCCATTCTAGGAATCTCCTTTGTTTTCGGGATGTTTGTCCTAGCAATTCCAGGCTTAGTATTTACAACAATCGGTGATATTATCGAAGACAAACTTATTGGAACGGCAACGGGAATTACATTAGTTTTTATTCGTACCGGAGTGGTTATCGGTCCACCGATTGTCGGGATCACTGCAGATTTAAGGGGGGATTACCAAACTAGTTGGATTATGCTTGCCCTTGCTATTTTTACAATATCCATTATTTTCTTAATAGGTACAAGGAAGTACAAAAGTCAATTATTAGGAGGTTAGAAACGAATTTCAATACCCTGTTGCTTGATTTTTCTTCGCTCTTCAAGTTCCTTTAATGGATAGGATTCACCTTCTTCGTGTTCTATGGTAGGAAGTGAGATATGTTTAGCAACAAGTTTAACTTCTTTACCTTCTTGATGAAAAACTAAAGTTAGCCTTAAGTGATTGAAAGAAAAGTATTCTCCAAGTATTTTAGTTTCTGTAGTTAACTCTCCTTGGAAAACTGCGGTATAGTCATTTAATGGACGAAAAGCTTTCTTTATAAAGGAAAAGTTCATTGGGTTAGGGGCGGTTTCAAGATCTCTTTTAAAGATTGCTAAAGCATCGGATTTTGTATAAACGTGCTCATCCCGACCGGTTCCATAGGCGAAAAAACTATCAGATAAGAGTTTTTCCAATCGATCGTAGTTTCGCTCTGTAAAGTAGATAAGAAAATACTCGGCAAGTGCTTTTTGGAATTTAATGGGGATTTCATTTGTTTCGTTCATTCTATTACTCACTCCTATCAATCATATAAAAACTTGGATGAAATTGAAAAAGACATAAGGTGCTTGAATAAAGGACTTTGAGTATTATATTATAAATATATCATACTGAGAAATAGGATGCGAGAAATATTCTTGAAAATATAGTATTGTTAGATTATTAAGTAAGTTACTCATAGAAAGGAGACGAATTATGAATTATGAAATTATTGTAAAAGGTGTATTTTTAGAGGAAGTATCTTTGAAAAAGGATATTTATGCTTTGAAAAAAACAGAGATTACGGAGGTGGACACGAAAAAGAAATTACAGCAAACTATTCGTATAAGCAGTAATATACTACGAAACAAAAACAAAACATCGGAAATTAAATATATAACCCAAATTCATTTCATTGTGCAGGGTCACTTTGAAATTACCGCATTGTTAAATTCTTTTCTTTATTTTAATGGATTGGAAAAACTAGAGATTTCCGATAGTGAACTAAGAGATCAATTGAATTTTCATATCTGGCCTTATGTCACGGAGCAGATACAGAATTTAACCGGAAGAATGAAAAATTATAAAGGAATGATTGTACCCCCTTATGAAATTGTACGGAAACAAATGCAAACTAACAAAGAATGATGAAGGAGCTGCTAATACTTACAATCATAAAAAAGAGTCCAAAGAGTAGTTTGGAATTCAGATAAGAGTTATCGTTCTATAGATGAAACCCTGAATTCTATATAAATATAGAGTTCAGGGTTTCAAAACCTAAAAGAATTTTTCCGGAGGACGATCGTCTTTTTCCCCATGTTTTGCAAATCTCCCAACATCAATAGGTGTCACATGGTAATTGACCTTCCAAGGCCAGCCTCCGAACTGGGTTTCTTGATAATCACGATAAGCCTGCTGTATTTCTTCAAAAGTATTCATTACGAAGGGTCCATAGTTTACTACTGGCTCATTAATCGGTTCCCCTTCCAACACTAATAAATTACTTTCTTTATTTCCGTTAGTGATGGTAATAAATTCGTTACCATTCAGCTTTATGCTGCTTTTATTAGTCACTTCTTGATCGTCGATCCGAATACTTTCCCCTCGATAGAAATACAAATTCCGATTCAAGGTAGAAGATACCTTTGGTAGAGTAAAACTTGAACTGGGTTCCATTGTTACAGTATAAATACCCACATGATTTTCTTCTTTGTTCGCCCAGGAATCGGGATTTGGTTTTAAACTTTTTGTACCGTTAATACATCCTGCAATGACATTGATGGTTGCTTTGCATTTTAGTTCATTTTCAACAATCGCTTTAGGAATCTCCTCATTCCATAACATTTTATAGCTCGGTTCTACAAACTTATCTTTTGCTGGAAGATTTAGCCATACTTGAAATAATTCTAATGTGTTGTTTTGATCTTGGTGAACGAGAGGGAACATTTCCGAGTGTTGCATTCCTTTTCCCGCAGTCATCCACTGAACGTCGCCGGCTCCATATTTCCCTGATTGTCCTGCGGAGTCTGCATGATCAACAAACCCCTGTAGTACAATAGTTACGGTCTCGAATCCGCGATGGGGATGAGCAGGAAAACCCGGAATATCTTTTCCGTAATACATTTTCCAAGCATTGTTGAAATCAAAATCCTCTCCTAGGGACCGATCTTTGAGAAGTTCTTTCGGGACGCCCATATTCTCATTTCCCCGGGGATATAAGTCTAGATGGTGCATCCTGGCTAAATAAGGATCATCAGGATTTTCACGAAAATTAAATTTTGAGACATTAATAATGTTACTGGACATATCCAACACCCCTTTAACATATTCTCATGAATAATGGTTCATTCTTTTTATTTATACCTAGTCTTAAAGTTTCTAAACCCCTTAATAACAACTCTCGGTTGTTTGGATTTATATTATTTGGATATATAATAATAAGAGCAAATTATATAATGAAAAATCATAGGAGGTTCTTAAATGGAAAAGAAAGTCAATATTACTTATTGCGGATCCTGAGGTTATGTAGATAAAGCCTCTAGTTTAGAAGCTAAAATCAACACTGAAATTGAAGGCGCCAGCGTAGAACTTGTTCAGAGTAGCGGTGGAATTTTCACGGTTTCTGTAAATGGTAATGAAATTTTTAACAACAAAAAGGAAACCGTAAAATTTCCCATAGAAGAAGAAGTAATTCGAAAAATTCAAGCACATCCTTAAATTGAATAAAACCTTTATTAAAAACTCTGCAGACCTTAGGTTTGTAGAGTTTTACTAGTTTTTGTTATATAATGTGTTAAAGGCAAAGAATTTTCAGAAAAAAGTTGTATGTAGCTTGATTTCATAATAAAATGGTATATAATAGCTTGAATATTTTCCCTTACATATAGACATAGTCAAAGAAATGATAGGAGGTTGTGTATGGATTATATTACATTAAACCAAAGTATTAAAAGTATTAAACCTGTGCTTTCCCAACAGGAGGCGGGAATTTTCAACATAAAAATCAGCAAACTTAAGAACAATCATGATTTTACCGTTCCGGAGTACTGTATTGATAAATTCATAAAATCTGAAATGGATCAACAAAGTCCCGGGCTTCGAGGTGTGGGTCGTGTTACCAATGAAACTCCCCGTTTTGGAGGTTATTTTAGAGAGAATATCAATCATTTTTACGAGGATGAAATAATGGAATTAGAAGTGCTGTTCAAAGAAATTATATATATCGGATACTTTACCCATGTCATGCTTTATGAAGAAACTTTAAAGTCTGCAGAACTTGAAGACAAGTATAAACTCTATCAAATGTGGATCATGTATATTTTAGGATTCGACAATAACTTTTTTTCTCAGAGCATTGCAAAAGTAGAAAAAGCATCACAAAAGGCTGTGGATAATTTAAAAGAAAAACTGAACAAATTGGAATTTCCCATGTCAGATCATGAAGAAGAAATTCTTGATAGAATTTTACGATTTTACGGAGTTGCCGGCCTTACACTTAGAAGAAGAGAAATGGGAATTAAACTTTAAATCACCGTTACTTGACAGAAGGGAATGGGTGTTTTATTATTGTATAGATATCATTAAATAAAATGATATAACTAAGTGGAACAGTATTTTTTAAATGTAATAGAATCCGGGACAGGAAGATCAGATCAAGTGAGGAGATAGAGCTATGCAAGATTCTATTGAACATAAGTTGAAGAGCCAAGGTTATAAAATTACGGCTCAGCGAAAAACCATTATTAAAGCCTTTGTGAAAGCGAAAAATCATCTTTTATCAGCAGAGAAGGTCTATGAGTGGATCAAAGAACATGAAAGAAACATAGATCTATCAACAATTTACCGAAATATTGAGCTTATGATGAATATTGGTGTCTTAAAAAAAATATCATTAGACAATCACGTGGATCAATATAAACTAAGTGTAACCAATGAACATCATCACCATATTGTTTGCGTTTCCTGTGGGAAGAGTGAGATATTTAAAGAATGTCCAGTATCCCTTATTGAAAAATCGCTCATAAACAAAATCGGCTTTACACCAATTGAACATAAACTTGAAATATTAGGTTATTGCCAGGAATGCACACGTAAAAGTAGGGAGTAAGCACCCTGCTTTGTTTGTTTATGTGGGCTACGGATCAATTCAAATTCCCAATGCTTACCTATTGAGATTCAATAATAATACAAGAAAGTAGGAATGAGAATGTTTGAGTTTATTGAAGGAAGAATTCACAGCAAGGACCTGGGATTCATCGTCTTAGCAGTAAACGGAATCGGTTATAAGGTTAATACCACTGAAAACACGATAAATCAAGTACATGTGGGGGAGCAAACAACAATTTATACACACTTGGCCCTTCGGGAAGATGAAATGCTTCTCTTCGGATTTAATTCCAAAGAAGAATTGAGAATGTTTCATCAACTACGTTCCGTTTCGAAAATCGGAGCCAAAGTTGCCTGTGGAATACTTTCTTATTTCACACCGAAAGAGCTAGCAATAAACATTTATGAAGGTTCTATCGCCAATATTTCCAAAGCCCCGGGGGTTGGGAAAAAAACTGCTGAACGAATGATTGTAGAGCTGAAGGATAAAATGTCAGCTATGGATCTATCCTCGGACCATTCAGACTCTGTAGCTCACAAGGAGAGCGTTGTACACCAGGAAACCATTGATGCATTAATGTCTTTGGGATATAGTAAACAAGAAGGTCAAAAAGCGGTGAAGTTAATAGATACCATGGATTTATCTGTGGATGAAATGATAAAAGAATCCTTAAAACTTCTTATGAAATCGTAAAGGAGTCAATACTATGGAATTTAACAATGATTTAGAATTCGAGTTAGAAGACCGACTGGTTTCAACCCTAAAAAAAGAAGAAGACCATGAAATAGACCAGGGACTTCGACCTAAATTTCTAAAAGACTATATTGGACAATCAAAGGCTAAAGAAAAGCTGGAGATTTTTTTAAAGGCGTCCCAGCTTCGCAGGGAATCTTTGGATCATGTGCTTTTATATGGTCCCCCGGGTTTGGGGAAAACCACTTTGGCCAGTATTATTGCAACAGAAATGTCGGCGAATATCCGGATCACCTCCGGACCAGCCATTGAACGTCCCGGTGACTTAGCTGCGATTCTTACAAACTTAAAAGAGGGAGATGTATTATTTATAGATGAGATTCATCGTCTGAATCGTGCGGTGGAAGAAATTTTATATCCGGCTATGGAGGATTATGCCATCGATATTATTGTCGGGAAAGGTCCCAGTGCAAGAAGTATTCGATTGGATTTGACAAAATTCACCTTGATTGGCGCCACCACAAGAGCAGGCCTGTTAACCTCACCCCTTAGGGATCGCTTTGGTATTATTAATAAACTTGAGCATTATTCCATGCAGGAACTAAAGCAAATTGTTCTTCGATCCTCCGGGATTTTAAACATTCCCATCAATGATCAAGGTGCGGAAGAAATAGCGCTGCGTTCCCGCGGGACCCCAAGAATCGCCAATCGTCTATTAAAGCGAATTCGGGATTATGCTGAGGTAAAGGGTGATGGAGAAATCACTCTAAAGATTGCTCATCAAGCCCTGGAATTA
>SLKF01000057.1 GCA_007134725.1 Clostridiales bacterium
AGGCACGTCATTTGCAGCTACCAGAGCACCCAAAGCAATGGTTGTTTTATCGCCGACCCCACCGGTACTATGCTTGTCCACTATCAGCCCCTTAATCATGGAAAGGTCAATGGTATCGCCGGAGTTAATAATTGCATTGGTTAAGTTCACAGTTTCTGTTTTATTCATGCCCTTAAAGTAAATCGCCATTAAAAGGGCACTGATTTGGTAGTCGGGAATACGGTCTTCATTATATCCTTGAACGAAATAATTTATTTCTTCCTTGGTTAAAACTTCACCATTTCTTTTTTTGTAAAGGATATCAATCATTTCCATAACTATTACACCGCCTTTAATCTCCATCTATTTTTGAATTAATTTAGCAAAACTATTTCCATTTTGAGGTTTTTTAACTTGTAATAGCTCTGAAATAGTTGCAGCAATATCGGAAAAGGAAGTTCTGGTACCAATATTAGCCCCTTGTTTGACAGAATCGCCTACAATTAATAGGGGTACGTATTCTCGGGTGTGATCGGTTCCCGGATAGGTAGGGTCATTTCCATGATCCGCGGTAATAATTAGTAAATCCTGATCTTTTAGGGATGTTAAAATACTCGGTAAATGCTGATTTACTTCTTCTAGTGCCTCTTTATAACCCTTCGAATCTCTTCGATGTCCGAATTTTGAGTCAAAGTCCACCAGGTTTGTAAAAATGATCCCTTGGGTGTTTTCTTCGATGGCTTCAATGGTTTTTTTTATCCCCTGTTCATTACTTTTGGATGCAATCTTCTTGCTGATCCCCTGACCGTTATAAATATCATCGATTTTTCCGATACCCACAACTTCATAACCTGCTTCAAGCGTAAAGTCCAATATGGTATTTTCCTGAGGGGATATGGAAAAATCCTTACGGTTTGCGGTTCGTTCGAAGGAACCTAGACTGCCGATGAAGGGTCTAGCAATAATCCTTGCTACCGCGTTTTCTCCAGTCATAATTTCTCTTGCGATTTCGCACATTCTATAAAGTTCTTTGAGAGGAATTACCTCTTCATGGGCTGCTATTTGTAATACACTGTCTGCCGAGGTGTAGATGATGGGATTTTGTGTTTCCAGATGCTCTGCTCCTAATTCTTCAATAATCTGGGTTCCTGAGGCCGGTTTATTACCGATTCCTTTTTTCCCGGTACGTTCTTCGAACTCTTCCAAAACCTCTTTAGGAAAGCCCTTAGGATAAGTTTTGAAAGGTTTATCCAGATGAATTCCTGCGATCTCCCAGTGCCCGGTTGTGGTGTCTTTCCCATTAGAATATTCCATTGCCCGGCCAAAGGCGGCAGTGGGTTGATTTTCTGTAGGTAGGTAATCAATTCCTTCAATATTACCCAGTCCCAATTTTAAAAAATGTTTCAAATCAATATCCGGATGTTTTTTTACAATATTACCCAGGGTGTTGGCCCCTTCACTGTTAAATGCTTTTGCATCAGGTAGTTCTCCGATGCCCACACTGTCTAATACTAGTAAAATAATACGCTTTACCAATACAATCCCTCCTTATAATATTATGCCCGTGGATGGCTTTTTAAATAAACGTCTTTGATTTTATTTTTTTTAAAATCAATGTACATTTGTGTTGTTGCTAAAGCTGAATGTCCTAACATTTCTTGGACCGACTTAAGATCCGCTCCATTATCGATCAAATGGATTGCGAAAGAATGTCTTAGGGTGTGAGGAGTAATAGACTTACTGATGTTCATAGTCTTTGTATACCCTTTTATAATCTTCCAAAAACCTTGTCTGGATAATCTCTTTCCGGAATAGTTTAGGAAAAGCGATTTATTCTCTTCGGTTTTCAAAAACTCATCCCTTTCATTGACTATGTAGGATTTCAAAGCTTCAAGTGCATGTTTACCCATGGGGATCGTACGATCCTTACTTCCTTTGCAACAGCGGATATATTCCATTTCTAAATCTACATCTTCCACGTCTAAAGAAATCAACTCTGAAACTCGTATACCGGTGGCATAAAGAATTTCAAGCATGGCTTTGTCCCGAACTCCTTTTTTTGTGTCTAGCTTTGGTTGCATCATTAATAGATTAACTTCTTCCAAGGATAAAACTTCCGGGATCTTCTTGAAAGCCTTAGGTCCACTAATTTCATCCATAGGATTTTGTGGAAGAATTTGTTTTTTACACAGATAATCGTAAAATTTCCGAAGGGATACAATGTACCTTGAAATGGAGGAACTGGACTTGCTGTCTTTTTGCAACTGCATTAAATAGGAGAGAATCGTCGTATGATTGGTACCATTCAGTTTTTCGATTTTTTGTTCTTTTAAAAAGAAATAGTATTTTTTTAAATCCCGTTCATAAGACTTAATTGTGTTCTGCGCTAGATTTTTGGTCTGTAAATGTATGATGTAATCCTTTAATAAATGCTCCATGTTTTATTTCCTTTCTATCGGGTTTCATTAGCCATTAGAATAGCAATAATCGTTTTACTGTCTCGAATTTCTCCTTTATCAATCTTCTCAAGCGCTTGATCAAAGGGGATCTCTACGAGTTCAATGTACTCGTCTTCATCAGGTTCAGCCACACCTTTAAATAAGTTTTCGGCTTTAAATAAATAGATTTTTTCATTAGAAAACCCAGGGCTTGTATAGCAGTGGGATAAAGCATAAAAACTTGAAGCACTATAGCCTGTTTCTTCTTTAAACTCTCTTTTCGCGCATTCTAGAGGATCTTCCCTGGGCTCCATTTTACCTGCAGGTATTTCTAAGAGAAAATCATCTACTGCTTTTCGGTATTGTCTAACCAAAATGACTTTTCCATCATTATTCACACCAATAATACCTACGGCCCCGGGATGTTCTACTATTTCACGTTTGGAATACTTTTTGTCCGGAAGTTCGACAGTATCCACTCTTAAATTAATGACTTTTCCTTCGTAAATTCTTTCGGTTTTCAAAGTTTTTTCGGTTATGTTCATAGGTCCCTCCAAATAATTAATTTATCGAAGCTGGATATTTTAACGTTTTAATCGAATCTTATCGGCAAGTACTGCAATAAATTCAGAATTAGTCGGTTTTTTATTGTTTTTTTTAAACTTTGGTAGATGTTCAAACATTTCCTTGATTTTATCAGATTCTCCTTGGTTCCAGGTTACTTCAATAGAATGACGAATTGCCCGTTCAACCCGACTGGGGGTTGTATCGAATTGTATTGCCAGTCCCGGATAGAGCTCCTTTGTTACAGCATTGAGATATTCCGGATTTTTAGCAACCATAACAATGGCTTCTTTTAAATAAGCATAGCCTTTTATATGAGCCGGAACACCCAGAGAATAAATCATTTCTGCGGATAATTTTTCTATCTTCTTAATTTCTTCTTTTGTTAGATCCGTTGATTGTTTAGATATTGTTGCCATGGGTAATTCTTCTTTAGATTCTCGAATTCTTTTAAGAAAGATCTCAAAATCAAAGGGTTTGATAATATAATAATCCGCACCTAGTTGAATTGCCTTTTGTGTTACTTTGTCCTGGCCCACAGCAGAAAGCATAATAGTATAAGGTTTTTCTTTCTTTTGCTTAATTTCTTCTAAAACCCCTAAACCATCTAAATGTGGCATTATGATATCAAGTATCAAGACGTTTGGTGTCTCTACCTCTAATAATTTTAATGCCTCCAGCCCATCGTTAGCAATACCCACTACTTCAATATCTTCCTGCTTACTTAAATACTCATCTAAAATACTACAAAGCTCTTCATTGTCATCAACGATAGCCACTGTTATTGTGTTTTTATGCACATAATCTCCCCCTCAAATAAATAAAGTGCAAATACTAGATTAAACCCCTTTGTACTCACTGAGATCCTTAAATAAAGCTGATGGTAAGCATCGGGGTACTCTTAGCTTCTAATCTTGAGTAATTCTTCTGCATGTTTTAATGTTATGGCTGTAGAGGAGCCCCCTAAGAGTCTACCGATTTCTTTGATACGACTGGCTTTATCTAGCTCTTCCAAATAGGTGGCACTATGGTCTTTATCGGTTTTTTTATAAATCTTGTAATGGAGCTTTCCTCTTGTAGCAATCTGTGGCAAGTGGGTGATGCAAATCACTTGACGATTTGTAGAGATACCTTCAAGTTTATCCCCAACTAAATTTGCAGTTTCTCCACTAATTCCCGTATCAATCTCATCGAATATCATGCAGGAGATTTTATCAATATCCGCGAGCAAGGACTTGAGTGCCAACATCACTCGAGATATCTCTCCTCCCGACGCAATTTTTGATAAGGATTTCGGTACTTCTCCTGGATTGGTTTTTATAAGAAATTCTACAGAATCAAAACCTTTCCGATGATATTTTTGTTCATAATCTAAATCCTGACCTTCCTTTGAAAATATAGCTACTTTAAAACTTCCATGAGGAATATTGAGTTCCTGCAGGGTTGCTGAAACTTTTTTTTCAAGTATTTTAGCAGTTTCCACCCTCTTTTTATGTAATGTGGATGCCAGTTCATTTAAGCGTATTGACTTTTGTTCTAGTTTATTAGAAATCTCTTCAATTCGTTCTTTACTATTGATCAGGTTTTCCAGTTCTTTCTTCGATTCTTGATAATAGGTTAACACTTCTTCTATATTAGGTCCATATTTTCGTTTCATATCGTTAATATGGGCTATTCTTTGATTGAGCCTTTCTAGATCTTCCGGTTGAAATTCAATATTTTCAAAATACTGTCGGATTTCCCTTGAAACATCCTCTAATTGAAATTGAATTTCTTCCAGTTGATTACTGAAATTCTTTATTTGCGGATCAAACTTATCTATTGAATGGAATTCTTCAACCGTATTGGAGATTAAGTCCATTGCGGAATCCGTATCCCTTAGATTATACAGTTTTTCATATCCTTTGCCCATAACTTCATATATTTTTTCGCTATTGGCTAAAACGTTATATTCCTGCATTAAACTCTCTTCTTCATATTCTTTTAAATCCGCACCTTCTATTTCTTCCATATGAAAGCGCAACAAATCTATTTGTCTTTCTCGATCCCTATCGTCTATGGACAGGTTTTTTCGTTCCTGTTGCAAGTTTTGAAACTCCTCATAGTGGTTTTGAAATTCTTTACGTAGTTTTTTATTGTCTTTGCCCCCATAGTCATCTAAAATGTCAATATGATTTTGTTTATTTAATAGGGATTGGTGATGATGTTGTCCATGGATGTCAATTAAGCTATCTGCAAGGATTTTTACGGTCGCATTTGTTACGATGGATCCGTTTATTCGACTTACGCTTCTTCCAGAGGTTAACAACTCTCGGGACAGCACTACGATTTCTTCATCGGTATTTAGTCCAAGACCTGTTAAAAGATCTTCTACCCAGGGATTTTTTAAAAATACAGATTGTAAATAGGTTTTTTCTCCTTTACTGCGAATGTGATCTTTATCTGCCCGCTCACCCAAGGTAAGTTTTATCCCGTTAATAATGATGGACTTCCCTACACCGGTCTCACCGGTTAGAATATTAAGTCCTTCATCAAAACGTATATGCAAATGATCAATCAATGCAAAATTCTTAATTTCGAGTTCTAGTAACATTTCCATATCCCCTTTAATTAATATCCTACTTCATAAGATTTATAAATCTATCTTTAATATCTTCTACGGTTTCCACATCTCGAATCAGAACGAAAATTGTATCATCACCGGCTATGGTTCCAACAATTTCTTCATAATTAATAGCATCAATTGTAGAGGCTGCTGCTTGTCCTGCACCGGAAAGAGTTTTAAGAACTAAAATGTTTCCCGCATGGTCAATGGATAAAATAGAGTCTCTAAAAAGACGCATGAGACGGTCAGACATAACAGTATTTTGATTTTCCAGTGTAGCGTATTTATAACGACCGCTTTTTGATAGAGATTTGATTAATCGTAGTTCTTTAATATCTCGGGAAACTGTGGCTTGTGTAACTTGTAAACCCATTTTTTTTAGTTCTTCGGATAATTCTTCCTGAGTTTCAATCTCTTTGTTTTTAATAATTTCTAAAATTTTAGATTGCCTAGTATATTTCATAATACTCCCCCAATTATCATGATTTTTAGTTGCTTTTCCCTAAACTTTGATGAGCATGTTCCACAATTTGCTGAACTTTAGTTTCTAAAGTCTTATCATCCCAAGAAGTATGCTTATTTTTTAAAAACGCCAAAAACTCCATGTTTCCTTTTGGTCCTTTAATTGGTGAAAATGATAACTGTTCAATTCCCAATTCTTCTTCTTTAATAAAATATAACACTTTACTTAAGACTTCTTTGTGGGTTTTAGGCTCCCGGATCACTCCATTTTTTCCAACTTTTTCACGACCTGCTTCAAACTGGGGTTTGATTAAAACCACCATACTGCCGCTGTCCTTTAAAAGTTTTTTTGCAACGGGCAGTACCAACTTGAGAGAAATAAAAGAAACATCGACGCTGATAAAATCAACTTTTTCCTCAATATCCGGTAAAGTGACATTGCGAATATTCGTCCGTTCCATTACCACTACACGGGAGTCTTTTCTAAGTTTATAATCAAGCTGTCCATAGCCCACATCAATAGCATAAACTTTTGTAGCTCCTTCTTGCAACATACAATCGGTAAAGCCACCGGTAGAAGAGCCGATATCAATACAAGTTTTACTTCTTAATTCAAGACCGAATTCTTCCACTGCTTTTTCCAGTTTTAAGCCTCCCCTGCTGACGAAGGGGAGGGCTTTTCCTTTGATTTCAATTGAAGCCTCGTGATCCACTTTCATGCCGGCCTTATCACTACGTTGTCCCTCTACAAAAACCGTCCCTGCCATAATGTTCCTTTTTGCTTTTTCTCGGCTGTCGTAAAAACCTTTTTCTACTAATAACACATCTAAACGTTCTTTTTTCATAAACTCTCTCCTATTTCATTAAAGACTTCACACTTCGTAATCGTGGTCGAGCATCAGCTAGAATTTTATTGGCTATAGCTTCTGCATCCATTCCGTATTCTTTATAGATTTCCGTTATTGAACCTTGATGAATAAAATGATCCGGGTAAGCAAAATTATATACGGGCTTGTGTATCTTGTGTTTATTAAGAAGTTGTACTATTTGACTTCCTACCCCACCGATTAGCGCATGATCTTCAATGGTATATATTCGATCCGCTTTTTTGCTAAGTGCGGCAATCGTTTTTTCATCTAAGGGTTTAGCAAAACGGAGATTTACCAAGGTCGCATTCATATTTTGTTCCCGAAGTTTTTCTACCGCTTCATTCGCATTTTTATGGATTGGCCCAAAGGCAAAAATCACCACATCCTTACCGTATTCTTTTGAGATTTTTGACTCTCCTTTAACAATTTTCAGATCCGAATTAAAATTACATTCCTGAGCATCACCTTTTGGGTATCGAATTGCTACAGGAGCCTTTGCTTCTAGAGAATATTTGATCATTGCATGAAGCTCTGTTCCATTTTCCGGTGAAAGAATTTGTAAATTTGGGATTAAGGATAGATAAGATATATCATATATCCCCTGATGGGTTTCTCCATCGGCACCAACAACTCCAGCTCGATCTAATAAAAGGGTGACCGGCAGATTCTGCAAGGCCACATCATGAAGAACCTGATCAAAACCTCTTTGTAAAAACGTTGAGTACACTGCAAAAAAAGGATGTAACCCCGCAACCGATTGACCTGCTGCCAGTGTTACTGCGTGTTGTTCAGCAATACCTACATCAAAAAAACGTTCGGGAAACTTCTCGGAAAACTCCGTGATCCCAGTACCATCTGGCATAGCAGCTGTAATCGCAGTAATTTTCGAGTTTTGTTCTGCTAATTCTATTAAGGTTTTCCCTACAACTTTTGAAAAAGAGATTTTATTTGAAGAATTAATAGCTTTTCCTGTTGCGATGTCAAAAGAACTTACTCCATGATATTTTTCCGGTCGTTTCTCAGCATGGGAATATCCTTTTCCTTTTTTCGTTAGAACATGTACAATAACAGGTCCCTTAATCGACTTTGCTCTTTGAAGAGCCTCTTGAGTTTTCAAATAATCATGCCCGTCGATTGGTCCGATATAGGTGATTCCAATTTCTTCAAATAAAACTCCGGGAACAAAAAAATACTTGATACTGTCCTTTGCTTTACCTGCGGTTTTAACCATACTTTTTCCCAGGGCGGGGATATGATTAATCAACGCTTCAACGTCCCCTTTAACCTTTGAATACATGGGCATGGTTCGTACTTTGCCGAGATATTGTGACAATCCTCCGGTGTTTTCTGAGATAGACATTTCATTATCATTTAATATAATGTTAAGGTTTGTCTTCATTTGTCCTACATGATTCAGGGCTTCAAAAGCTATTCCTCCGCTTAAGGCACCGTCTCCGATAATCGCTGTTACATGATAGTTTGCACCGGATAAATCTCTAGCTGTTGCAATACCTAAAGCAGCAGAGATTGATGTAGAGCTATGTCCCGTTTCAAAATGATCATGAACGCTTTCCCCCCTTTTAGGAAAGCCACTTAAACCTTTATATTGTCGCAGGGTGTCAAACTGATCTTTTCTTCCGGTTATCAATTTGTGAACATAACTTTGATGACCGACATCCCATACGATCTTATCAACTTTGGTATCAAAAACGGAATGCATTGCCAGCGTCAGTTCCACTACTCCTAAATTAGAAGCAAGGTGTCCTCCGGTTTTCGAAATGTTTTCCAAGAGAAAGAAACGAATTTCATTCGAGAGTCTTTCTATTTCTGTTTCATTAAGTTTTTTCAAATCTTCCGGCGAATTAATGTCCGTTAAGTACTTATACATTTTATCCACTCTCTTTCGTATTATTACATTTATTTATCCTTCAAAAAATCAATTCCAAAACTGTCTTTAATTCGATTTAAAACTTTTGCTGTGCTAAATACAATTACATGAGACTTGTATACTGCTAGGTTTTTACCTACCGCTTTTCCTCCTACGGTTAAAGCTGCAATGAAGCTGGTCAAAGCCACCGTCAGCACCCACCGGTTTACACTGTCCATTTCCATTATGATGCTGGCACCGGCTACACCACTAATAATACCGCATATGTCTCCTACAACATCATTAGCAAAGTTTGCCACAACTCCGGTATTTTTCTTTAACTTAATGGCATATTTGGCCCCGGTTACCCTATCAGAAGCCATCGCATGAAAAGGTTTTTCTGAGGCTGCTGTAATGGCAATTCCAATCATATCACTAAACACTCCTAAAAACACGATTAGAATTAAAATTATGAATGATAATAAAGCCTGGGTGTTTTGCAAAACAATTTCTGAGATAATGGTAAATAATATGGTTAAAAAAAATGTCCAAATTGTAATTACCACAACCCATTTCAGGTTGTATTTTTCCCATATATAATTAAAATAACGGTGCTTCTTGTTATGAATTTTCTTTTTCAATATTGATCCTCCATGTAATTAAATTATCATGATAATATAATTTAAGCTGATAGTATATATACTATCAGCTAAGCAGTGGCAGTGTATTTAGTAAATTTTACGGCTTAGGTCCAGTTGGATTTCCCCCTTCAATGCTGCATGTCGCCATTACAGTGGTTTCCCATTAAATTGAAGTTTACCTTGTCACCATAGGTAAGACTGGATTACCACTTAGTCCGTACTGTAATCCTAAATACACCTCGTTAGAACAGTCCAGGAGTTTTCCTCAACAGTTA
>SLKF01000297.1 GCA_007134725.1 Clostridiales bacterium
GCTTACCATATTCATTTCTTTGTTCATTTTAGAAATTCGCATGGCCTTTAAGGAATCTTTAAAACTCTTATGAAAATTTTCCATGCCACCGTAGATTCGTCCCATACCTACATGAATCCGAACACTTACCGACTGTAAATTTATGGCTTTTTCCAAATGGGTTTTGATACCCGTGATTTTTCGATCGCTCTTATCTTTCTTATCAAAAGATAATATTAGTATGATACTGTCCGTCTTACTAATAACCACCCCTCTGATTCCATACTCTTCCAGCAACCGTTCCGATAAATTCAGTATCCTGGACAAGTCATCTTCCACATATTCGTAGGATTGCCCTTTTACCGTGTCAAAATTAATGATCACCCCTAGGTAATCCGCTTTAGGATCCAGACTAAACATTTGCGCTTTCTCTAAAGCTTTTTCCCGTCGGTTGGGCTCCAGGGATACCAATTCTTCAAAAAACTCGGTTTTATAACGATTTTCCACTTCTTTTATGGAAAGTTTTCGCAGCATATCCAAAGACATGGTTGTGGCGGTGGCCTCCAGTACCGAAAGGTCAAATCCTCCCAGGGGAGTACTCAGACCCCAGGCAAAAATATGGCCGAATACACTGTTTTTCACAACAATGGGCATTACCATCCGCTCTACAAAGATTTCTCCGATTTGTTCCCGGCTCTCGTAAAGCTTTCGCTCTTTATATTTTTCCAGGTTCGGATCATAAAATCGTTCAGCATTTTGGATCAAGGATTCCCGGACCTCTTCTTCAATATATCCCGAGTGAAAAATTTCATTGGTTGGGAAATCCAGCTTAATCATGATAGGATTTTTTAAGTTGTCGTTCACCGTCTTCGCAATTCTTTCCAGATCTCCACCCTTTAACATCACATCCATCAAACGCTCATAGATATTTTCAAGTTTTTGAAGGAGTATGGCTTGTTTGTTGAAAATTTCTTTAAACACCGGTGTCATAATGTCGGAAAAAGGCACTTCATAATACAACTCAATGATGGGAAGGCCTAAGTTATCGGCTAAGGCTACGATCTCCTTGGGCAGGTTTTCCAGGTACGGGTAAATTTTAATCCCCAAGGCTGCCAGTTTTTTCTCCGAACACTGTCGAATAAAATCCCGTTGTTCGTTTAAAGAGCTGGCTTTAAAGAAGTAGGCCGTGGTCAGGAGCAGCTCCCCCTCTCCTAC
This sequence comes from Clostridiales bacterium, assembly GCA_007134725.1. GTDB lineage: Bacteria > Bacillota > Clostridia > Peptostreptococcales > T1SED10-28 > Isachenkonia. The sequence continues at coordinate 1,195 of SLKF01000297.1, forward strand.
CCAATTGATAATATCAGGATCAGCCATAACATTGACATTTGATACAGTATTTTTAATGCCATTCGTTCCCGCAATAATTTTGCATTTACTCATACAGTCCATTTTCATAATTTTTTCCAGCGAAATCCCGTTTTGTCTTGCCATCTTACCTACTCCTTTAACTTCGATTACTTAAAAAACTGCTATTTTTATGGCTATTTCTTCATTGGATTCTTAACCTAATTTGGTATATACGGTTGCAAGGGTTGCCTCTTTTACCCGGTTTCCTTCTTCCTTTAATTCCTGGCACTGCTTTTTAATATCTGCAATATAGGCCTCATCGCTGAGCCCTTGAAGATTGATCAGTACATTAAACAGGGCACCTTCTAAGCCTGCATAAGCTAATAGCGCACCTACACCTACATCCGTAATCGCATTAGGATTTCCGAAGTCCGCAAATACTTGTTGCAATTTTAATACCGCTAACGATTCTTTCCCTACAGTTAAGGGCACTTCCAAGGCTTCTTTCGTAGCTTCTTCGATGGCTTCTTTTCGAGCTTTTTTCTCTTCATCGGTCTCTTTCGGCATTTTAAATGCTTTCATCACACCGTTAAAGGCGGTGGTATCCTCTTCGGTTAATTGATTCAGTCGTTCCATTAGGGCCTGTACTTTTTCGAAGTTACGGTCCAATGTTTGTTGCTGTTCCTCATTCAACTTTTGGTAGGATTTTCGCCCGATGGTTAAGTTTCCAACCATTGCGGTTAATGCGGAACCCAAACTGCTGCTCAAGGCCGCCACACTTCCTCCGCCGGGTGCCGGATCCTTACTTGCCACCGATGCCACAAATTCCTCAACGCTTTTTTCTAATAACATATACATCCTCCTTCATATTTTTCTTATTTTGTTTTCTGTTAATCTTATACAATCTTATCCTAGCATACCACATCACATTTTCATTTTCCATGGATATTTACTACAATCACACATAATTCTTTCTTTGGAAAATTTGCTTCTGATTGTTTAATTTCTTTAAACCCTTGAATTGTTTATGATCTCTCTCTAGATTTAGATATTTATACTGTGTTGACTGTCTATCTCGTCAGACGGGATTTTATAGCGTTTTTTTTCGCTAAACTCTTTTTCAAAACGGCTCATTTATTGATAATATATTAACTATCTTTCTGTTCTTTATTTTAATTTTGTGACTAAATCACAAAGCATTTATGAAAATATTCTGTATAATTGGTTGAGTAGGAAACAAAATACATATTAGGAGGAATAATTATGGAAAAGAGTTTTCATTATCCATGGTTTAAACGGGAAGACATTGACGGTTTTTTTGCACTATTCCAAAATAATTTGGCTAACTTTGTATTAATAGCAGTAGCCATGATTGCTATGGGCTACCCATCGGAAATTGTCTATGGACAGGTAATCCCCGGGGCTGCCGTTGCGGTATTAGTCGGAAACATCTATTATGCCTTCTCTGCTAATCGCCTAGCGATCAAAGAACAGCGAACCGATGTTACCGCTCTCGCCTACGGAATCAGTACCCCGGTAATGTTTATTTACCTTTTCGGTGTCCTGGGACCGGCCCTGGCACTGACCAATGACCCCTATGTGGCTTGGAAAATTGGTGTGGCCGCCTGTATTTTCGGGGGTGCCGTAGAAGCCGCCGGCAGCATCCTCGGAAATTGGATTCGAAAAATTCTTCCTCGAGCTGCCATGCTTGGAGCCCTTGCGGGAGTAGCCTTTTCTTTCATCGGTGCGGAACTGTTTTTTAATACCTTTGAGATGCCCATCGTTGGAATGCTGGTACTGAGCATTATCATCATCGGCCTGATTGCCAAAAAAAGTATGCCCTTTCGAATTCCCGCTTCTTTATTTGCCATCATAATCGGGACCGTTCTTGCCTATTCTTTAGGCCAGTCGGATATGAGTCAGCTATCCCAAGGATTTTCCACCGTTGGTTTTTATCCCTTCCTGCCAACCCTTGGTTTTATTGAAGGATTTTCTTATCTGTTTGGTCCCATGGTAAATATTTTAGCCATCCTTATTCCGATTTCCATTTATAATTTCATTGAAACTATGAATAACGTGGAAGCCATGTCCGCAGCCGGAGATGACTACAGCGTTTCTGAATGTCAATTAGTCGATGGAATTGGTACTATGCTCGGTGGAGTTTTTGGAGGGGTTTTCCCCACTACCGTATACATTGCTTCCGTTGGTTCCAAGTGGATGAATGCGGGACGGGGTTACTCGGTTTTAAACGGAGCCGTTTTTATGCTGGCCTCCATGTTTGGAATCGTCGCCGCGATGTCGGAAATTATTCCATTACCGGTGATCGCACCGATTTTAGTATTTGTCGGGATCTCTATGGTATCCCAAGCCTTCAGCTCGGTACCGAATAAGCATTTCCCCGCCGTAGTTATTGCCATGTTCCCCTATCTGGCAAACTATATTATGACCCGGTTCAACAACGTGGCACCGGATGCGGTAGAAAGCCTCTCTTCAGCCATCGTTCCCCTTGGTCAGGGAGCCATGTTCATTGGAATTATTTGGGGAGCCATGACCGTATATATTATTGACAACGACTACAAAAAAGCCACCATCACCGCATTAACCGCCTCTGCACTTTCCGTATTTGGTTTTATGCACGCCCCAAGCCTTGGGTTTATGCATGACATCCAATACCCAATCGGCTATTTAATCGTTGCGGGATGTTTTTACGCTTACAGTCTGGCCGATGCAAAAGCGCTTTCTACAGAAAAAAATAAAACGATCACGCCGGCCCCTGAGGTTTTCGTGGATTAATCAAAAATCGGACTATTTTAAAAGCACCCCGCACTTGGTAATACCAAGTGCGGGGTGCTTTTATGTTTGGGATCAATAGATTTCACATCCTTATTTATGGGTAAATACTATTTATACCGATTTTAAGAGGCATTAATGATGATAAGGAGCTGTTTATATTGAAATTTATTATTTCAGCGGAAGCGAAAAAACACCTTAATCGTTTGTACAAAGGACAAACAATCCGGATTTTTCCCAAAGTAAAAACGTGAGCAGGCATCACCTATGAGCTGGTTCAGGATGAACCGAAGGAAGAACAGGACAATCTCCATCAAGTGGAGGATTTGTTGTTTGTAATTAAAAAGGATGAAGAAAAAGAGGTGTCCTATCTTGAAATTGATTATGAGAATGATTGGTCCGGCGAACGCTTTATTGTCACTGCAGGATTTTAATGGTTTCTTCCCAACTATTTGGAAACAGTGAAAAGAAAGCCGGAAAATCTGAGGTTTTCCGGCTTTTGATTTTGCTAATAGATCAGATTTCCCGCCATTAATCCTACTGCTGCGGAAATAAACATTACCAGAACAATATAGGTTAAGGTTTTTTTCTTGCCCAATACTCTGGAAATAACAATCATATTCGGCAGACTTAAAGATGGACCCGCTAATAAAAGTGCGGTGGCAGGACCCTTTGCCATATCCATTTCCATAAAGGCCTCTACAATAGGTATTTCCGTAAGGGTTGAAAAATACATGAATGCTGCAAATACAGAGGACAACAGGTTAGCGGCGTAAGTGTTCTCTCCCACAGACCGTGCCACGACCTCATGGGGTAGTAGGGCCTGAATCACTCCTGCGGCAAAGATTCCCACTAAGAATAAGGGGGCAATTTTTTTTGCCAGGTCTCCCGTTTCCCTTCCCCAATCCTTTACTTCCTCTAAGGTAAAGTTCATTTTCAGTTGAACCAAAAGCACTGCCACTAAAATCAGGGTAGGTATGGGATTACGTACGCCGGAAATTAATATGGCTAGCAGATTGGTAAAAAACAACATGTTCTGTAGCATTGTACGATTGCTGTCATCTTCTACACTGAACATGTCCTCATTGCCATCCACCACTTCGCTTTTGTTGTAGATCAGATACATAATCAGCCCGATAACCAGGGAAATAATAATGGCGCCAATGACTCGAACCATTCCAATATCTGAGCCCAGGGCGGTAAAGGTCATGCTGATGGCCAATACGTTAATGGCGGGCCCGGAAAACAGGAAGGTAATTGCAGGACCAATCCCTGCCCCTTTCTGTCGTATACTGGCAAACATGGGCAGCACGGAACAGGAGCAAACCGTTAAAATCGCCCCGGATATGGATGCAATCACGTAAGCCACCCTTTTATCCGCTTTCGGACCAAAATACTTCAGCACCGCCCCTTGAGACATGAACTGGGCAATGGCTCCCGATAGGAAAAAGGCAATCGTTAAAGACATTAATCGTCGGAGGGTCACATAATCTCCCACTGCTCCAAATCCCGAGTAGATGGTTTCTAAAAATGTTTCCATAATATCCTCCTTGTCTAATGATTAGTTTATGATTAGTCTAATGGTTACTCTAAATCCAAGGGGGAACCTTGACAGGCATTTAGTATTCCTTCTTTTGTCAACATGCGTTGATAATCCTTTGACAACGGTTCCATCGTTTCTCTTCTTACTTTAATAGAGCTTACAATCCCCTGATGCAAGGGATCCTTGAGATCCAATTTATAGTAGATGAACTTTCCCTTCCGTTCGTCAATGACCAAACCCAAATCCCGATATTTCGAAAGAATTCTTGATACTCTGGGTTGGGAAACTTCCAAAATAGCTTCCAGTTCACAAACACATAGGGCTTCTTCATTTAACAGCATCAAAATTCTTAGCCGGGTTTCATCTGCGATCAGTTTTAAAAATTCTTGTAATGATTTCATATTTTCCTCCTCCATATGTCATTATGTACATATGTTAATATGTTTTTTTCTCTTTGTCAATCTTTTATTTAATTAATTTCCCACCCCTATATTTTTCAGGATCCTTAAGACAGAATCAGGGATCAGACGCAGGGACAGGGACTATATCCGGTTTATCAGACATAGTCCCTGTCCCTGCATTTGGTGCTATTTTAAGAAACCTTCAAGGATTTTTTCTTCGGCTTCTTCCTCGGAAAGTCCCAGAGACATCAGTTTTAAAATCTGTTCCGACGCAATTTTGCCGATAGCCGCTTCATGAATTAACTGGGCATCGGTATGGTAGGCGGATATTTCCGGCACTGCCCTGACTACGGCCTGATCCATAATGATGGAATCACATTGGATGTGCCCTCGGCATTGATTTTTCCCCAGCATATTAAGATAAAAGATCTGTTTGGATTGATCCTGGGCTACGGACCTGGAGATAATCTGAGCCGTGGAGTCTTTGCCCAGCAACTCAACGGTGATTTTTGATTCGGCTTCCTGATTAGCGTATGTCAGCAGCCTTTCCGTAACAATCAGACGGGCATTATCATGAAGATATACTTCCGTGTCTCTGATGGTTTGATCCACGCCTTTAATCTGTACCAGTTCGATCTCTGCAACACCATCTTCTTCCACCGTAATGATGGTTTTCGGGTTGAGGATTTTTTTGCCTTTACCATCCCCTTCCCCATAATGTTTTTCTACGTATCGCATTTTGGCACCTTTTCTAACAATGAAATCATGCAGCCCGTCATGCTGAGAATTTTCCTTCCCGCCGTTATGAATCCCACAACCCGCAACGATTACGACATCAGAGCCTTCTCCAATATCAAAGGAATTATATACCAGATCCTGCAGACCCGCTTGTGAGAGAATGACCGGTATGTGTATACTTTCATCGACGGTGCCCGGCTTAACGATGATGTCTATTCCGGATTTATCCGTCTTATTGACGATATCAATATTGCCGGTGGTGTTTCTGCTTAAACCGGCACCATTTTTTCGGATATTGTAGGCACCCTGGGGAATTTCATGCAAATCCGCTACCATCTCCAGTAATTTTTTATCCAGTTGGCTCAACATATGCAACACCTCCAACATCACAAGTTTTGTTACACCCACACTCCAGGTCTTTCACAATACGGGACATTATATCATCTCTTTTTGCTTGTTCCTTTACCATACCGTCGGCGATAATAATGACCTCATCCGCCAAACGCAGGATTTTTTCCTGATGGGAGATAATTATTATGGTCGTTTCTTTGTCCTTGTGCATGGTTTGAAAGGTTTCCACCAATTTCTGAAAGCTCCACAGGTCAATTCCTGCTTCCGGCTCATCAAATATGGCCAGGGTAAGATTCCGTGCAAGAACCGTAGCGATCTCAATTCTTTTTAATTCCCCTCCCGATAAGCTTGCATCCACATCCCGGTTAATGTAGTCCTGAGCGCAGAGCCCCACTTCCAACAGTAAATCACAGATTTCATCCTCATTTTTTTCTTCCCCAAAGGATAAATTTAATAAATCCCTTATTTTAAATCCCTTAAAGCGTGGCGGCTGCTGAAATGCATAACCCATCTTTCGCTTTGCCCTCTCCGTAATTCCAAGTGCGGTAATATCTTCCCCCTTCAGCCAGATGCTCCCCCGGGTTGGTTTAACAATTCCCATGATGACTTTTGCCAAGGAAGATTTCCCCCCTCCGTTTGGGCCCGTAATCGCATAAAATTTGTTCGCCTCAAATAACAGATTAATGTTTTTTAAAATATCCACCGAACGGTTTCCTTCTTCCACGCTAAAGGACAAATCTTTTATCTGCAGCATTTTCATCCCTCCCTATTTGTTGATTATTATCGAATTCCATCTTGTTTTTTATTTATGGAAACCAAATTTTTACACCCTATTTCAAGGAAGACTGAGATATCAAAACTGTATAGTACTTCTAGGTTTTTATTTTTTACCCTCTTATGGATCTTATGAATCAAATCTTTCCACAAAAAAAACCGCCTCCCATATAGACGGTTCTTTGCCTCCTAGGGAGACGGTTTTGTTGTTAGATTTCCAAGCAAATACCTCATTTCTTTGCTGCATCCCGCGACGATGTTTTTATTCCTAGGATGGGGAGGAAATATTTATCAAAGGTTTCGGAAAACCCGAGGGGAAGACAATCAAAGTGTTTCTTTGTTTCAATTAATCACTGAAATTTATTTTGACCAATAATATTACCATTTTCATCAGTTACAAATGTGCCTTTTGAGGAGTCTAATATTACATACTGATTATCCCAAGGGTCTTTTATTACTGCACATTTTCCGATTTGAATATCGAATGGACCATGAATTACTCTTCCACCTGAATTCTTGATTTTTTCAATGGCTTCATTTACGTCTTCTACCTTAATATCAATTTCCTGAATTTTACGTTCGTTTTGAATCACAATTTCAGTTACTGCATCATCCATTCCAAGACCGATGGCTGTGTCTGTTTTCCAAATTATCTTCAGCCCTAAATTATCACAATAGAAACCCAAGCCTTTTTCAAGATCAGGGACATAAAGTTGAATACAATCAATTTTTTTGAATAATGATTTATTGTGTTTTTTCACCAATAATCCTCCTAATTTCCCCATTGGCGGTTAAAATGAACGATGGGGCTCTTTCAATCTCTGTTATTTGATCTAACCCTTTATTCCCTTTATTTTTTAAAAAAATTGCAGATTCATCTTTGTTCAAATTTCTCTTCCAAGATCCTCTTTCGATTTTTCTTTGGATCCTCATCCTTAAAAACTCTAGAAATACCATATCCCAGCAAGATAATGACAAAACAGTATGCATATAACATGAACAACTCCGCTTTCCCAACGCCGGTACTGCTACTCTCTTCCGCTGTTAAATAGCCCTTCATTCCTTCCGTTATATCATTGCCGTTTGCATCAAACAATTGATATTCTTCCATAAGCGATGGTGACTCGGCACTGAACACCGCCAAAATCTCTGATTCCCCTTGAACATTTTCCATAAAAATCTCCCCGGAATAGGTTTCAACTCTTACACTTGCAATCTTACCCTCATAATTGGTTCCCATAATCGCTAGGTACTCTCCCCCATTTGTTTCGAAGGGAATACCCTGAATGACTCTGTTTCTCGTGCCATAGCTTGCATCTCTTATTTGATACCTTCCGTTAAATCCTTTATGTAGGGCAGTAAAACCAATGCTATCATTTGATCCCAACGTGTAATACACCGCCAACATATTATCAACTTCTGTGAAATCAACAATTGTGACACTTCTTTCGATAAACTCTTCAATCCCTCTTTCGATATGGCTCTGTTCCGCTTTGATCTTATATTCGCCGGCATAAATGAAATAAGCCAGTAACATGGATATCATAATTATGATAATTCTTAGTGTTCTTTTATTTTTCATCGTTCTACCCCTTATCTACATGAATGATCATTTTGTGACATACTCCCATATTAACGACATCCAATTATTATATTCTTTCCAGTTCCCCGTCGCACACGGGGATGGTGTAGAGCATTTTTTCAAATCAGCTATTTATCGTAAATTTCTGCATAAGGCAATCTTCACCATCAGAAACAATTTCACTCTCTTCAAATTTTAAATTTTTATCATTAAAAACAGAGTGCCAAAACCTTATAGCAGGTTTGTTTTTGATTAACTCAATAAGACCATATTTACCAGGATATAACCTGA
>SLKF01000116.1 GCA_007134725.1 Clostridiales bacterium
CGAACTTTTGCTTAAAGTTGATGGCTCTGTGCAGCAGATCCGCAGGGCGGAAACGATCGACGATTACTTTGCCACGATGCGTTTCCCCGGGGCCCCTGTTAATATCTGAATGTAAAAAAACCATAAAAAGGAGAGGTTTTTTCATGAAAGTATTGGACAATCAGCAAATGCGATTGTTAGACAAAATTACGACAGAGGAGTACAAGATCCCGGGACTGATTTTAATGGAGAATGCCGGGATGAATACTACGACGGAGGTTATGAAAGCCTTAAATGAAGATTATCGGAAAAAGGTAATTATCATTTGTGGAACCGGGAACAACGGAGGCGACGGCTTTGCAGTTGCCAGACATCTGTACAATAAAGATGTTCATGTAAAGGTGTACATCGTTGGAGATGAAAATATCATAAAAAATGATGCCAAGGTAAACTTTGAAGCGATCAAAGCCATGCGGGTATCCCTGGGCTTTTTGAAAGATGAAAACGATATGATTGATTTTAATCTGGATTTGATGAAATCCGATATTGTGGTGGATGCTATTTTCGGAACCGGGCTCAATACGACCGTAAAAGGAATTGCCAATGAGGTGATCCGTGTGGTGAACAAAGTGAAGCGAAAAATAATTTCTGTGGACATCCCATCGGGGATATCGGGAGATACGGGAAAAATTTTAGGAATAGCCATTCGAGCCACCAAGACCGTGGCTTATCAATTGCCAAAAATAGGAAACCTTACGGCTCCTGCCATTGAATACAATGGTGAACTTTTAATTTGCCCCATTGGAATTCCTCAAGATGCCATACAAAAATCCCAGTATGAAGCGAAGCTTATTACGGAAAAAACCTTAAAGGATATTTTACCGATTCGGGATCTGAATTCTCACAAGGGAGATTACGGCAGAGCATTGATGATCGCAGGGTCCAGAGGAATGACGGGAGCCGCCATCCTGGCCTCGAAGGCGGCCCTTCGAAGTGGGGTGGGAATGTTGCATTTAGCCATTCCCGAAGCCTTGAATGATATATTGGAAACGGAACTTACCGAAGTAATGACGGTACCTTATCAGATTCCCACTGAGAAAAACAAAGAATTTACAGGTATTGAAGATATTCTGGTGGGACTTAAGTCAAGCAAGGTGGTTGCCCTTGGTCCCGGCCTGGGTCGGAGTAAACAAACCGAAATCATAGTAGAAAGAGTGCTGAGAGAAGCCACCTGTCCCGTTATTTTGGATGCGGATGCCTTAAATGTGTTGCCGAGCATGTTAAAACTTTTAAAAAAGGTAAAAAATCGATGCATACTTACGCCACATCCCGGAGAGATGGCACGAATTACCGGGCTTAGCATTCCCGAGATTAATGATAATCGAATTAAGGTTGCCAAAGATTTTTCAAGAAAGTATGGGGTCATCGTGGTACTAAAAGGAGCCAGTACGGTGATCACTGACGAAGAAGGGCACGTGTATATCAATACCACAGGGAATCCGGGAATGGCCACAGCCGGCAGTGGTGATGTGTTAACCGGTATTATCGCCGCCCTGGTAGGACAAAAAATTGATCTGATCGATGCCGCCATGGCAGGAGTCTATATTCATGGTCGAGCCGGGGATGAGGCGGCGAAGATCACCGGGGAATACGGAATGATTGCCAGCGATATGGTAAGAGAAGTCCCAAGAATCATTACGGAAATCGTGAACCAGAAAAAAATCACTTGATTTTATGATGTTTTTTATATTTTTCTATTAACCAAAGCGCAGAGAAAAGATCTCTGCGCTTTAAGCAATTGTAAGGATTCACTAGTTTCTCGCGGGTGAAATAAATTTTATTACTATTGAAATATTTCAATATTTCTGACAACCCCCTGTTTAAACGAAGAAAATCATGGTATAATAATAATATAATAAGATCCGGTAGATCACTACCAGTCAATAAAATTACAATTGAATAATACGCAATCAACATCCAAACAGGAAACTGTTAAACGGAACCTATAATTAGGTTAGAAGACAAAAAGAACGGAAAAAACCTTATTACTGAAGAAGTAATGTAAGGATTCAGTCTAGGAAGAAAAACAGGAAAGGTGTGATGTTTACGAACAATAATAATCCACCAAAACCACTGATTGACTGGTACAACTACTTCCGATCTTATTATCAATAGATAAGGGCGATCATTGAAAAGTGATGAGTCCTTATCTAATTTTTTTGTTTAAAATCGGGGGTGCATAGGACTTATCTCCGGGAATGAGGTTTTCTTTTCTTTTTTCGTGGTATAATAGAGGATAGAGAAGATGATAATGTTATGGATATAAAAGATGTAAAAGACATAAAGGGGGATTTATCAAATGACTATTAAAATAATTACGGATTCAGCCTGTTCGTTGCCGAAAAAGATTGTGGAGGACCTGGATATTACCGTGGTGCCCTTGACTCTTCGTCTAGGGGAAGAATCATTTGTCGATGATGGGGAAGACATTGATCCGGAAACCATGATGAATGAAATGAAAGAGGGAAAAGTTTATAAGACTTCCCAGGTTTCACCGGCTGCATTTGAGGAAGTTTTTGAACAGTACATAAACACCTTTGACACGGTCATTTATATTGCCTTTTCCTCAGAAATTTCCGGCACCTACCAGGCAGGAGTCATTGCAAAAAATCAATTGCTGGAAAAATATGAAGGCATCAAAACCTTTGATCTGGAGGTTATTGATACCAAATGCGTAGCTCTTGGTTCGGGACTCCTCGTAAAATGGGCAGCGGAAATGGTGAAAAAAGGGAAAGATAAAGAGCAGATTATTGAGGGTGTGGAATATTTATCCCGTAACATGGAACATATTTTTACCGTCGATGACTTAAACTACCTTTATCGTGGGGGTCGTGTCAGTTATACCGCCGCTTTTGTAGGAGGACTCCTGAACATTAAGCCGATTTTAAACGTGGAAGAGGGAAAACTGATTCCCGTTGAAAAAATCCGTAGCCGTAAAAAAGCTATGAGAAGAATCGTTGAGATTGTTAAAGAACGAGGAGTTAATTTAGACAAACAGCTTATCGGAATCAATCATGGAAATGATTTAGAAGGGGCCCAGATGTTAAAGGAAATGCTGATGGAAGAAGTGGAGGCAACGGACTTTCTGATCGCCACATTACCAGCAGTTATTGCGGCACATACCGGTCCGGGAACCTTATCCGTATTTTTTCTATCTACAGGAATGAAGGATTTTGATTAAGCTTTCCAGGGGATTCAATGGGATGCAAGGGAAAAAGTAAATAGCATGTATTTAATCGTTTAAAAAGCCTTCGGGCTTTTTTTTTAGGAAAGCTGTGAGGGTTTTATGGAATTGGGTATGAAAACTAAAGAAGGTTTAAAGAGAAATGGAACTTATTAAAAATCATATACTACATTGGGAGTGATTCGATGAATCGAGAAATACAAGTGTTAATTGGAGGGACGCAAGGCGACGGAATTTTAGCCACAGGAATATACTACCTGCAGGTGCTTTCCCGCATGGGATATCATGTGTATGGGAAAAGACATTTTACCTCCAGAATAAAAGGTGGCAATAGTGCCATTATCGCCTATGGAAGCGTCGATAAAAAAGGCTGTCCCAAGGATGACATGGATATTGTTATGGCCTTGGATGAAGACACGATGGAGATTTATACAAAAAAGTTACGAAAACGGGGACTGTTACTGTACGATGAAGCCCTGGAACTGAAAGTGGATGAAAAGTTTATTAAAGACATGGAAATAGACATTATCTCCTTGCCTATTACCAAAGTGGTTAAGGAAAAGGGAAATATGATTATGAAAAATGTCTGCTCTTTAGGATTTTTAACCAGGGTTACGGATATCGAACCCAAACTTGTGGAAACCGTAATTGTAGATGCCTTTAAAGATAAAGGAGAAAAAATCGTTGAAAAGAATCAAAAAGTATTGCAGGGAGCCGTGGATTTCAATTTTACCAGCTTAAAAGGGGTCAACTATCTAATCGAACCGGTAACAAAAAAAGATCGGGGTCCCGTGATCGTGGGAAACGATTTGATTGGTCTGGGAGCTGTGATGAGCGGTTGTCGCTTTATGGCGGCGTATCCTATTACACCGGCTTCGGAGATTATGCAGTATTTGTCAAAACACCTTCCCCGCTACGGAGGAAAAGTGGTGCAAACGGAAGATGAGTTGGCAGCGATTAATATGATTATCGGCAGCAGTTATGCAGGGGTTCGCAGCATTACCTCAACTTCCGGACCGGGAATTTCACTAATGATGGAAGGCCTCGGACTCGCCTCCATGGCAGAAGTTCCCATCGTTGTGGTGGATGTACAGCGTAAAGGGCCCAGCACAGGACTTCCGACAAAACATGAACAGAGTGATGTGAACACCTTATATTATGGAGGTCATGGAGATTTTCCACGGATCATATTGGCGCCGGCCACCATTGAGGATTGTTTTTATGATACGATTGAAGCGTTTAACTTAGCAGAACAGTACCAGTGTCCGGTGATTATTATGTCGGATTCTCTTCGAAGCCTCTCTTATGAGAATATAGAAGACTTGGATTTTGATCGAATAAGCATCAATCGTGGAAAGCTTGAGATGGACAAAGACCTTGATGATGGGACCGGATCCTTTCCGCGGTATAAAAACACCGAGGATCATATTTCCAAAAGAGTTTTTCCGGGAATGAAAAGTGGACTGCATCATACCACCGGGCTTGAGCATGGGGAATATGGATTTCCTATTCGTCCAAAGGATGACCAGCGGGGCATGACTAAAAAGCGGATGGAGAAACTGGAACCCTTAGAACAGAATAAAGGCATTCGCATGTATCAGGAAAAAGATAACAAGATTTTGTTTTTGGGCTATGGATCCACTTTTGGGGTTTTAGAGCAAGGGGTGAAAAAGATGGACCGGGTCGTGGATTATGGTGCAGTTAAACAAATCAAACCATTGCCTACGGTACAACTTAAAAAACTTCTGGAGCATTACGATACCGTTGTGATTGTGGAGAACAATTACACCGCTCAGCTTCGTAAGATCATCCAATCAGAGATCGGCTATCATCATAAATTGGATTCTTTATTGTCCTATAACGGTGACGGGTTTCTAATTGAAGAAATTAAAGACAAAATTAAGGAGCTGATATAATGGCGAAATATCAAGACTATAGCAATGGAATCGAACCTACCTGGTGTAAAGGCTGTGGAGATTTTTCCGTACTTCGTTCCTTGCAGGTAGCGGCAGCGGAACTGGAAATTCCTCAGAAAGATCTTATGGTGGTTTCGGGCATTGGTTGCTCCGGCAGGATTTCAGGTTATATGAATACCTATAGCTTTCATGGTGTGCATGGAAGAGTCCTGCCCATTGCTCAGGGAATCAAATTGGCAAACGAAGATCTTACGGTGATTGCTGCCGGTGGCGATGGGGATGGATTTGCCATCGGTGCCGGGCACTTTATTCATGGTACGAAAAGAAACATCGACATGACCTATATCGTCATGAACAATCAAATCTATGGGCTGACCAAGGGGCATACCTCCCCTGTAAGTGAGCAGGGATTCAAAACCCCCAGTACCCCCCAAGGCAGTGAAGATCTGCCCCTACAACCGGGACTCCTCAGTTTAGCGGCGGGGGCTACCTTTTTAGCCCAGGGATTCTCCGGCTATCAGGAGGAATTAATTGAAATCATTAAAAAAGGCTTGGAGCATAAAGGGTTTTCATTTATTAATATTTTCAGTCCCTGTATCACCTTTAACAAGACCAACACCTACCAATGGTTCCGTAAAAACCTTGTCTCCGTATCCTCGGAGGAGGAATACAATACGGGGAATTATGAGGAAGCCATGAAAAAGCTTCTGGAAACCAAGGGCCTGGTAACGGGAGTCTTGTATGAAAATACTGACCGGGAAAAAAAGAAAGAACCCTCGATAAAAAAAGCCCCCATGGCTTTGGAAAGAGAAGAGTTTCAAAAGCTGTTTGACCGTTTGTATTAATAAGGGGAATAAACAACCATAATTATTAAAAAAAGATCAGGTGAGGAAATGAAACGAGGACGGTACTATGAAAAACTGAATGCAGGGAGAGTAAAGTGCACCTTATGTCCCCATCAATGCCCCATGGCTTTGGGAAAAACGGGGAAATGCGGGGTCCGGAAAAATGAAAAGGGGGAGTTGATCAGCCTTAACTATGGGGAAATCAGCGGTCTTCATATGGACCCTATAGAGAAAAAACCCATTCATTTTTATTTACAAGGTACCCAAACCCTTTCGGTGGGAAGTTTTGGCTGCAATTTTTCCTGTCCCTTTTGTCAGAATCATTTAATCGCTAAATCCATTCCTCCCACGACAAGGATGCGTCCCGAGGAGATTGTAGAGGAAGCCCTGCGTAGGGGCGCCCCTTCCATATCCTACACCTATAATGAACCGACGGTTTTTTACGAAATGGTACTGGAAACCGCAATCCTTGCCAAGAAGAAAGGACTAAAGAATATTTTAGTGACAAATGGGTATATTGAGAATGAACCCATAAAAGAGTTAATTTCTTACATTGATGGTGCAAATATTGATTTAAAAGGGTTTAATGCCCAAGTATATCGGGAGGTTTTTGGAGGGGATCTGGAGATTGTTAAAGAGAATATCAAATATTTTCATCAAAACCTTCATTTAGAGGTTACGACCTTAGTCGTAACCGGTATTAATGACCAAAAAGAGGAACTGATCAGCCTTTTTCAGTGGCTGGCTTCCATCAGCCCGGATATTCCCTTGCACCTCAATCGTTATTATCCCAGTTATCAATATCATGAAGCACCTACGGATATTGAGTTTTTGCTGGAGATGAAAGAGGAAGCAAAAAAAGTATTAAACAGCGTTCGTTGCGGCAACTTCTAAAGGAGGAAAAATAATGGGACAGATACAAGGGATGTTCATCATGCCTCATCCCCCGATCCTAATTTCGGAACTTGGAAAGGGCAGAGAAAAAGAAGCGCAGAAAACCCTTCAGGGAATGGAAGGGATCATAAGAAAAATTAAAGCTATTCATCCCGATACCCTGGTGTTGATTACACCCCATGGAGAAGTCCATCAAAACCACCTTACATTTCTTGAAGGAGAAACCGTAACAGGAAACCTTGCGGAATTCGGCTATGGAAATATTGCCCTTACGAAAAAACTGGATACTGTTAATATTCAATACCTTAAGGATGGATTTAAAGCAGAAAATCTTCCGGGAGTGTTCATTGAAGGATCCTTGGATCATGGGGCCTTGGTTCCACTGTATTTTCTCGAAAAAGAAGTTGCAGAGGCGAAACTCATCCATATTTCCATTGGAATGCTGGAGTTAAATGGACTATACGATTTGGGAATCAGAATAAAAGATCTATTAGAGGAAAGGGAAGGAACCTTTGCAGTTCTTGTCAGTGGCGATCTTTCCCACCGCTTGAAAGAGGAAGGACCTTACGGTTACGATCAAAGAGGGGTGGATTTTGATCTGCGCATAGTCAATGCCATTAAGCGTTGTAACGTGTTGGATATTATGAACATGCCCAAGGAGATCTACGGTCCTGCAGGGGAATGCGGACTCAGACCCATTGTTCTGGGTTTTGGAATGCTTGGGGAAGGGAAAATGACCTCTCAGGTACTATCCTATGAAGGTCCATTTGGTGTCGGTTATATGAATGCATGGGTTCAAAAAACCTAATCAAAGGAGCGTATGTTATGAAACCGTCAAATCTTTATGCAAAGCTGGCCTTAAGAGCCATCGAAGAGAGGATTGAAAGTGGTCGGGCTTTGAAATTCGAGGAGTATAAAGAAGAAATTGATGATAATAAATGGATTCAAGAAGTGGAAGGCCTACGGGCCGGAGCCTTTGTATCCCTGTACAAAGAAGGGGAACTCCGTGGATGTATCGGTACGGTAGAACCCTTGGAAAAGCATATAGGAGAAGAGATTATTAAAAATGCTATGGAGGCTGCCTTTTTTGACCCCCGTTTTCTTCCCGTGGAGAAGGAAGAGCTGGAACAACTTACGATCAGTGTGGATATCTTAAAGCAAAAAGAACCGGTAGAATCCATAAAAGAGCTGGATCCTCAGAAATATGGGGTCGTGGTGGAACATGAAGGAAGAAGAGGGTTGCTGCTACCGGATCTTGAAGGGGTGGACACCCCGGATAAACAGTTGGATATTGCTGCGAAGAAGGCGGGGATTATGGAAGGGGAAAAAATGAGCGTATATCGTTTCGAAGTTCTCCGTTATAAATAATGAATCATTGATAAATATCGGAGCTTCCGGAGTTTTAGGAAATTCCTTAAAAGCTTACCCTATGGTAGGCTTTTTGTTTTCCATATCTCCATGGCAATGATATAATAAGTAAAAGAAAAATTTGCTAAGGGAGTTTGAAAATCCTATCAAATTACCCATACCATATCCAATGAAAGGAAGATCATCATGAGACGAATTGAAAAAATCGGTACCCGGGATCCGAAAGCGTTTTACGACCATGTCAACGGAAACCTTAAGGGCCTGATTGCCGAAGAAAAAGATTGGCTTGCCAATCTATCCAATGCTTCCGGGTTGCTGTATCTATTGATGGATCAGATTAATTGGGCAGGCTTTTATCTTTATAAGGACGATGAACTGATCCTTGGACCATTTCAAGGAAAGCCTGCCTGCACCCGTATCGAAATCGGTAGCGGGGTTTGCGGTGTCGCGGCGAACACTTTTAAAACCCAAGTGGTGGAGGATGTTAATGCTTTTCCGGGACATATTGCCTGCGACCCGGATTCCCAATCGGAAATTGTGGTTCCTATGATTCGAGAAGGAAAGCTTTTAGGGGTGCTGGATATTGACAGTCCCATAAAAAAACGATTTAATCAGGTGGACCGTGAATATTTGGAAGCATTTGTAGAAATTTTACTGAAACACACGGATATTCCCTTAAGTTATTAAATAGGAGATGAAA
Source organism: Clostridiales bacterium (assembly GCA_007134725.1). GTDB lineage: Bacteria > Bacillota > Clostridia > Peptostreptococcales > T1SED10-28 > Isachenkonia. Next base: position 8,947 of record SLKF01000116.1, read on the forward strand.
AGGATGAAGGAAAAAAATATTGAAAGAATCCTGGAAGAGGTAAAACTGGGATCCATAGAAATAACCGAAGCCATGGAGCAATTAAAGGACCTTCCCTTTAAAGATTTAGGCTATGCAAAAGTTGACCAGCATCGGGAAATCCGAAACGGTTATCCCGAGGTCATCCTATGTCAGGGAAAAGAACTGGAGCATATTGTAGGGATTGTAAAACACATGCTGGGAAATGAAAACAATATCCTGTTAACCCGGGCTTCAAGAGGGATTTATGAAGCCCTCAATAAAGTTACAAAGGATCTTGAATATTATCCGGTTCCGGAAATTATTGTGGTGAAAAAACGAAAAATCGAAAAATCGGAATCCATCATTCTTGTGGCTACCGGAGGCACCGCAGATATTAAAGTTGCAGAGGAAGCGGCGCTGACTGCGGAAATTTTAGGAAATACGGTGGAACGCTTATATGATGTGGGAGTAGCCGGGATTCATCGATTACTGGGGCATACGGATAAACTGCAAAAGGCCAGTGTGATTATTGCTGTAGCCGGTATGGAGGGCGCACTTCCCAGTGTAATCGGGGGCTTGGTGGATAAGCCGGTAATTGCGGTCCC
>SLKF01000099.1 GCA_007134725.1 Clostridiales bacterium
CAAATTGATAAGAATATTCAGTTGATAAATAATCTTATTTAAAATATACCACGATTTTTGTATTTCAAACATGAAAATGGAGAATATGGTGATTTTTCAAGACGTGGTATGGCTCTTTGGGGAATCTCTTTGTTATATTTATACCTCGTTAGAGAAGGTTTTAAACAGTGGTAGGAACAGCTAAGCGGGAAATTTTTGTATCCCGGCAGAAAGTATTATATAATTAAAGTTTAAGGATGGTGAGAAAATGGCTTTTGAAATGATATTGGCATTAATCAATAAACTGGGAATTATCATTATACTGGCGGTTATTATTTCGAAGATAGGAATTTTTAAAAAACTCTTGATTAAAAAGAACGCAAGCCTGAAAGAGAAGTTGCTTTTAGCCATAATTTTCGGAACCATCGGGATTCTGGGCACCTACTCCAGTGTTCCGGTGCAAGGAGCCTTAGCCAACACTCGGGTAGTGGGGGTAATGGTGGGGGCTTTGCTTGGGGGGCCCCTGGTAGGTATTGGAGCGGCAGTCATTGCCGGAGGGCACCGCTATTTGATTGATATTGGCGGATTCACAGCGGTAGCCTGTGGAATTTCCACGATGGCAGAGGGGTTGATCGGAGGATATTTTTATTACTATATAAAACATAAGAAGAAGAAATGGATCTATGCCCTGGGCATTGGAGTAGTTGCAGAAATTGTGCAAATGGGGATTATTTTATTGGTGGCACGTCCCTTTGGGGAGGCCTTAGCCCTGGTACAAGTTATTCTGGTACCCATGGTGTTTGTGAATGCCATTGGTATTGCCCTGTTTGTAGGGATTCTTGAAAATATCTACAAAGAGCAGGAAAGGATTGCCGCGGGACAGGCGGAAAAAGCGTTAAAAATTGCCAACTTAACCATGCCTTACTTTCGACAGGGACTGACTCCGGAAGTGGCAAAAAATGTGGTAGCCATCATTTACGAAATCGTGGATGTTGGAGCCGTGGCCATCACCAATGGAAAAGAAATCTTAGCCCACAAAGGCCTGGGGGAGGATCATCATGTAGGGAGGGAACCCCTTCGGACCCAGGCTACCAAAGATGTGATTGAAAGCGGAAAACATCAAATTATCAATCAAAGCAAGGGTATATACTGCACGGAAAAAAACTGTCCCCTGAAATCGGCAATTATCGTACCCCTGAAGGACCAGGAAAAAACCGTGGGAACCTTAAAGCTGTATAAGGGTGAAGAATACAATATTACCCATCTTGATGAAGAACTGGCCCTGGGACTGGCGCAATTATTCTCCACACAGATTGAAGTAAGCAAATTGGCAATCCAGGAAAAACTGTTGGTGGATGCAGAGCTAAAAGCATTGCAAGCCCAAATCAATCCTCATTTTCTTTTTAATGCCATCAATACCATCCAGTCCTTTATGACCATTGACGGAAAAAAAGCCAAGCTTTTACTGACCTCTTTGGCCACCTTGTTTCGAAAAAGCTTAAGCATTCAAGAAGATTTTGTTGATTTTTCAACAGAGATCCACCATATAAAATCCTATTTGGAAATCGAAGAAGCTCGGTTCGGGGACCGACTGCAGGTGGATTTTCAATTGGCAGCGGAGCATAAAGTGAAATTGCCTCCCCTGATTTTACAGCCCATTGTAGAAAATGCGGTCATCCATGGGATTCTTCCCAAAAAAGAGGGGGGGAGAATCATCATAAGCTCCCGGGAAACCCAGGAAGAATGTATTGTGGTAATTCAAGATGATGGGGTGGGGATTGCCAAGGAAGTCTTAGAAACCCTGTTAGAAGAGCAAAAAGAGCAGAATTCCGTGGGTCTGATGAATGTTCATAAACGATTGGTAAACTTGTATGGCGAGGGTTATGGTTTGAAAATCCATAGTCAGGAAGGAACCGGGACAACGGTGGAAATAAGAATGCCTGTGACGGTTCAATAACTAAGGAGGAAAAAGTATGAAGATCCTTATTGTTGATGATGAAATGCCTGCAAGAAAGCAGGTGGAAAGCTTGTTGAAGGAATATGGCAAAGAGCCTTATGAAATTCAGGAGGCCAAAAGTGGGGAAGAAGCTTTAGAAAAATTAAAGACCGGAAATTTTGATGTGGTATTTTTGGACATCCGGCTTCAGGATCTCACCGGTTTACAAGTAGCAAGGGAAATGGTTCGGAAGAAGATTCAGACTAAGATCGTTTTCGTTACGGCCTATGACCAATATGCCGTTGAAGCCTTTGACTATTCTGCGGTCAGTTATTTACTAAAACCCGTGGAAGAAGAACGTTTTCAAAGAACCCTGGAAAAGATCGAAGAAGAAGTGTGTTTACGAGATCAGAACCAGGGGAAAGAGGAGACTGCTTTAGCCTCGGTGGAAGCCATGCTTCAAAAGCATTTAGAAGAGGATCATCGGATGCAAAAGATTACCCTGGAAAAAGAGGATCGACTTTATGTATTTGATCCGTCGGAAATTGTATTTATTGAAACCGAAGGCAGGAATACGAAGGTCACCACCGGAAGGGGTGTCTTTTCATCAAACCAGAGTTTGCGGGATTGGGAAATGCAGCTCCCCGAGCATTTGTTTTTTCGAAGTCATCGTAGTTTTTTAGTCAATATGGAAGAGATTGAAGAGGTGATTTACTGGTTTAATCATGCATTGCAGTTGAAAATGCGGGGGATTGATCATTCTAAGGTACCGATTAGCCGCAGCAATACCAAAGCTTTTAAAAAGCGCATGGGAATTCAAAACTGAAATCCGTTGAATCAAAGTTTTCGACCAGTTAAACGGATTAATCGACGAGATAGGAATTTTTTAAAAAATCCACCGAACCTTCTTTATATAATAGAGATAGTTAGATTATTAGCAATCGATTATTGAAGGAGGATTTTTTAAATGACGTTATTATTTATCGCTATTGCATTACTTGTTACAGGCTATGTGGTTTATGGAAAATTTGTGGAAAGGGTATTTGGTATTAATGAATCCCGAGAAACCCCGGCACTGGAATTGGCCGACGGTGTGGATTTTATTGAAATGCCCATGTATAAAATATTTTTGATACAGTTTTTAAATATTGCAGGGCTGGGTCCGATTTATGGGGCCATTGCCGGAGCTTTATGGGGACCCCAGGCCTTTATTTGGATTGTCCTGGGAAGTATTTTTGCCGGAGGCGTCCACGATTATTTCTCGGGAATGCTATCCATTCGTAATGGTGGAAGCTCCATTGCAGAGGTTGTCGGGAAATATCTGGGCGGCGGAGCAAAACAGTTTATGCGGTTATTTTCCGTGGTATTACTCATACTTGTGGGTACCGTATTTATGACCGGACCGGCGCTTTTACTGGGAGACTTAAGCTTTTTAAGCATCGGATCCTATCAAGTATGGCTGGGAATTATCCTGGTATATTACTTTTTGGCAACGATTCTGCCGGTAGACAAAATCATCGGTAAGGTTTATCCGATTTTCGGAGCAAGCTTAATAATTATGGCGGTGGGAATTGCAGGAATGTTGCTGATTAAGGGATATCAGCTGCCACCCCTGACCATGGAGAATATCCATCCCGGAGATCTTTCGGTTTGGCCCTTACTATTTATTACCATTGCCTGTGGAGCCATCAGTGGTTTCCATGCGACCCAATCCCCCTTAATGGCCAGGTGTGTGGGCAATGAACGACAGGGAAGAAAAGTATTTTACGGATCCATGATCGCCGAAGGAATTATCGCCCTTGTCTGGGCCGCAGCCGCCATGAGTTTTTACTATGGAACCGACGGTTTGGCCATAGCCAGTGGAGCCGGTGGTCCCGGAGCCGTGGTGTATCAAGTTTCCACCTCCCTTATGGGTACCGTTGGAGGCTTGCTGGCCATGTTAGGGGTAATTGCCTGTCCCATTACTTCGGGAGATACGGCTTTTCGAAGTGCCCGGTTGGTAATTGCAGACTTTACAAAAACCAGTCAGGTGGAGACGAAAAAGCGACTATTGGTGGCACTCCCTCTATTTGTAGTGGGTTTTGCCCTGAGTTTTATAGACTTTAATATCATTTGGCGTTACTTTGCCTGGTCGAATCAAACCTTGGCTACGGTAGTACTGTGGGCATCAGCGGTATATCTTGCACAAAACCAAAAACTTCACTGGATCGCTACCATTCCCGCAACTTTTATGACGGCGGTGATTGTGACCTATATTCTACAAGCCCCGGAAGGTTTTCAACTATCCACTTCCATATCCTATCCCGTTGGGATTGTGGCAGCACTGCTGACCTTTGGATGGTTTATCGGTAAAACCTGGAAATACAAAGGTCAAGTACCACTGGAGCAGGAAAGCGTATAAACTTCATTCTATTTAAAAACCTCTTACCTTTATCATTGGTAAGGGGTTTTATTTTTATGGGTTTTGTTGTGAATTTTCACTTAATCCACTATACTTAAAAGAAAAGGAATTGGAGAAAGGATGATACCAATGAAAATCAAACCCTTTGGGGTAGAAGAATGGATGAATGAATATGAGAATGATGCGGTATATAACTTAGGAGAAACCTGCGTAAAGTCCCTAACCGTAAAGGAGTTATTGGATTTACAAGGACAGGGCAAAAAAGCCCTGGAAGAGATTTATGCAATGCAACTGACCTATGGAACCATTCCCGGTACCGATAAACTGCGGGGGGAAGTGGCGGATCTTTATAAGACCGCAAAAATTCCCAATGTGGTGATCGCCCATGGAGGAATCGGAGCCAATCATTTGGTGTTTTCCGCCTTAGTGGAGCCCGGTGATGAAGTAGTTTCCGTCATGCCCACCTATCAGCAGCATTACTCCATTCCCGAAGCCTTAGGGGCAAGGGTAAGAATCCTTCCCTTAAGATTGGAAAATGAATTTTTACCGGATCTGTCGGAACTGAAAAAAATGGTCAATGAGAAGACAAAACTGATCGCCATCAACAATCCCAACAATCCTTCGGGATCCTTAATGGATAAAAAATGCTTGGAAGAAATTGTGGCAATTGCCAAGGACGTTGATGCTTACATTTTGTCTGATGAAGTATATCGGGGGTTAAGCCACCAAGGGGAAGCCTTCGGGCCGTCAATTTTCGACTTATATGAAAAAGGAATATCCACCGGCAGCATGTCCAAAGTGTTTTCCCTTGCGGGCCTTCGAATCGGTTGGGTTGTGGCATCCGAGGAGACGGTAAAAGAAATTAATGTTCACCGGGATTACAACACCATCAGTTGTGGTAAAATCGACGATTATTTAGCGGGCATTGCCTTAGAGCAAAAAGATAAGATTTTAAAGAGAAACCGGGAGTTGATCTTAGAAAATGCAAAGATTGTAGCGGATTGGGTAAAGAGTGAGCCTAGAATCTCTTATACAAAGCCCAAGGCAGGAACCACGGCCTTCATCAAATACGATTATCGGATTGCTTCCCGGGACCTTGCCTTAAGACTGCTTCGGGATACGGGAGCCTTTGTGGTTCCAGGAGAGGCCCTGCAGCAGGAAGGCTTCTTAAGAATCGGATACGCCAATGATTCAACCAGCGTCCGGGAAGGGCTGAAGAAAATATCTCAGTACTTTAGAATCCTGGAAAAGGAAGGGAAATAACCGAATGAGGATGGAAAATATGGAGGAACAGAGGATTTACCGGGGTTACCTCAAGGGAGAAGAAAAATTTCATAAAAAGTGGGAAGTCCTGTCTCAAGGGCAAAGACGACTGAGTAATCTTCGCGTACTAATGGTACTGCTATTTTTGAGCACCGGATTTGTCTTGGCTTTCCAGCGGGAAAATTTGATATTATGGGGAGGATTTATCCTCTCCTTTACGGGGTTTATCATCTTCGTACTGCGCCATGAATCCTTAAAGCAGCGGGAGCAGTACGTAAAGGGGTACCTGGAGCTCTATAAAAAACAAAGAATGCGAAAAGAAGGCCGGTGGCGGGAATTTGAAGAAAGAGGATCGGAATTTATCGATTCGGATCACGCCTTTTCCTATGATCTGGACCTCTTTGGTCAAAACTCCGTATTTCAATGGATTGATGATACCACCTCGGGTCTGGGAAAAAGAAAACTGTATCGGCTCCTAGTCACCCCTTTAAAAACCCGGGAGGCTATTGTCCATCGGCAAAAGCTTTTAGAAGAGTTGGGGAGAAAAAGCATCTGGGTCCGAAGATTTCTCGTAGAGGGGAGAGTAGGCAGAAAAAAAACGAAGGACTTTCGGGAAGTCATACAATGGGGTAGTACGAAAAATCCCGTGTTTTCAAAACCGGCGGTTATTGTTGGTGTAAAAACCTTGCCCTGGCTTACCATACTTCTGGGGATTGGGGGAGTCCTGACGGAACTGCCCATGGCTCCTTTTTTACTGCTGTTACTGCTTCACGGCACATTGTTCGCCCTGGGGTTTTTAAAACGGGGAAAGGTGCTTGGAATGGTTAAGGATTATCAACTGGAACTGAATCAGTATATCCGACAGTTAAAGATGTTTGAAAAACACGGCTTTGAAAGTGAGGTTTTAAATGATTTGCAGCAGTCCTTGAAAACCCAGCGTGGAACATCGGGAACGGATCAGCTTAGAAGTCTGGAAAAACTGGCCAATCGAACATTGAACAAGCAGAATATGCTGTTTGTTCCGATCAATATTTTAACCCTGTGGGATTATCGTTGTTTGGTGGATTTGGAAAAGTGGAAGAAGGAGTCCGGCGAAGCCCTAGCCTACTGGATCGACACCTTGGCCGAAGTGGAGGCTCTGGTTAGTCTTTCGAATATTCATCGGGATCATCCGGACTGGGCCTTGCCCAAGGTGGCAAAAAAACCTTCCCTGTATCAGGGAAAGTCTGTAGGCCATCCCCTAATCGGGGAAGGTGGGGTGACGAATGACATCGAATTACACCCCGAGAGTCCTATTTTGCTGATCACAGGGTCCAATATGTCGGGGAAAAGTACGTATCTGAGAACCGCAGGGATCAATCTGCTTTTTTTAACGATCGGTACGAAGGTCTTTGCCAGGGAAATGGAAGCCTCCTTAATGAAGATGCATACCTGTATGCGAATCAGTGATAATATTGAAAAAAACATTTCCTCCTTTTATGGAGAAATTCTTCGAATCAAATCCATCGTAGAAGAGACGAAAAAAGGGGAACCGGTGTTTTTTTTATTGGACGAAATATTTAAAGGCACCAATTCCACGGACCGCCACCTTGGGGCAAAGATTTTAATACAGCAACTTTATGAAACCGGTGGGGTAGGACTGGTATCCACCCATGATTTAGAGCTTACGGAGTTGGAGAATAATCCAAAGGTAGGGGTTCGAAATTACCATTTTCAAGAAACCTATCATCAGGGAGAAATTCAATTTGACTACAAACTACGACCGGGAGCCTCAAGGACGACAAATGCCCTGTATTTAATGAAAATGGCCGGGGTAGAGGTTACCAATAAGGATCTGGAGAAGAAAAAGAGGTAAGGGTGTGTAAAGTTTTATATAGTTGGTATGAATAGAAGGATGCTGTAGTGAGAATTCCAAGAAAAAGAGGGAAATGAAGTTTGAAAAGAGATAAAGGAGGGCAATCATGATATCTGAAAAACAACAAAAAATTATCGAATCCATATTTTATCGACTGGTGGCCATTCGAAGCGATACCAACTCCATTTATGAACCGATTATTGAAGATGTGATACTCAACTGGTTTCGGGAGAGGGAATATTTTCAGGAGAATCCCGAGTATTTCGGCACAGAAGCAGTAGAAGGGGATACTTACCGAAGAGAGGTGGTTTGGGCTTTGGTAAGGGGAGAAGGAAAAGAGACGGTGGTTCTGATTCACCATCATGACGCTGTGGGCATTGAAGAGTATGGCAGTCTGGAGGATATGGCTTTTCGTCCGGAAGAATTAAAAGAGGCCTTGAAGAGCCGAGCGAAAAAGAAAGATGTGCTGAGGGATCTTCAGGATGAGCACTGGATCTTCGGACGCGGCACCGCGGATATGAAGAGTGGCGCCGCCCTTCAAATGGGTTTGGTGGATCATTTCAGCAGGCAAAAAGATTTTCAAGGGAACCTTCTTATTCTATCGGTTCCCGATGAAGAAACGATTTCCAAAGGAATGCTACAAGGGGTGGAGCTTCTCCATAAACTGCATCAGCAATATGGGCTGAACTATAAACTGGCAATCAACTCCGAACCTTACTTTAATAATGTACGGGAAAAAGCCCTCTACTATGAAGGCAGCGTAGGAAAGGTTATGCCGATTATTTATGCCAAGGGAATAACCAGTCATATCAGCAATCCCTATAACGGCATCAGCCCTTCTATGATCATGGCCAACATCCAACGGCGAACGGAACTGAACCCGGGACTTTGTGATGTTCATGAAAACGATGCTACGCCACCACCGATGTGGATTCATTTAAAAGATCAAAAAAAGGTTTATGACGCTTCCATACCTGAGGCGGCGGTGGGTTTTTTCAATTGGCTGACCTTTGTAAAGACGCCTCAGGAAATTTTGGAATCGTTAAAACAGTTTGCAAGGGAAGCGGTAACGGAAACCCTGGTCTTTGTGGACGGATCCTACCAGGCCTTTTGTGAAATGAACCATCAGGACTATGAGCCCCTGGATTATTCCCCAATGATCATGGATTTTGAAGAGGCCTATGAAAGAGCTAGAGAAGATGGGGGAGAACGGTTTGAGAAAGCCTATGAAAACATGTTGGTTCGATTAAAACAGGATTTTCAGGACAACAAGGTCACCTTGCCGGAACTGGCAGTAAAGCTTATTGGCTTAACAGGAGAGCATATAAATATCGATGAACCCCTGGTCATTATCGGACTGTCGGGACCCTACTATCCTCATATAAACAATCATAACATTCTTGGCGATGATCTGCGGCTGGAAGAGCGGCTGAATCGGATTGTGAAAAGATACTACAACTTTGAGTTTCAAAAAAATGAGTATTTTATGGGAATGAGCGATTTGAGTTACTGCGGATTTACCGGAAAACCGGAAGATATCGATGTGATCAAACGAAACAGTCCCGGTTGGGATGAGGTTTACCGTATTCCATTTAAAGAAATGCAAAAGCTTAATATGAAAGTGGTGAATATCGGCCCTTGGGGAAAGGATTTACATCAACGGTCGGAGAGGGTATATGGCCCCGACGTTTTTGAGCGAATCCCCACGATTATTAAAGATCTGGTGGAAGAGGTACTGCAGGGAAAAGAAAAAAGTGCGGAAGTGGGATAAAATCCTATAAATAAAAGCAAAGGCCTTAGAATTAAGGACTTTGCTTTTTGAAACAAGGAGCTTTAAAATAAAGTTCTTGAATGAAATATATTTATGCCCTAAAACTGAAAAGCAGCTGAAAGAGAGGCATAGCATAGAATACTCCTATATATTAAATTCTTAAAATGTACAAAACCACAGCAAAAGTTAAAGAAAAGTTAAATTAAATTAAAAAAGGGCTTTCTTTTTTTTTTTACCTGTGGTATGATGTAATAGTTAAAGCAGATAGAGGAAAAACAGTTTTTAGAAGCCTTACTCTAAAGGAGATACTTCAGTTTCAGGATTTAAAAAC
>SLKF01000033.1 GCA_007134725.1 Clostridiales bacterium
TTCAGATTGTGAGCCAATTCGATTAGGGTCCCTCCGGATATACTAAAGTCATCTACGATTATTGCATTTTTCCCCTCCACATCACCGATGACTTCTATGATTTTCGCTTGTTCTTCGTGATCTACTCTTTCTTTATCAGCTATGGCCACCGGTAATTTTAAAAACTTGCCATATTTTCTTGCCTCTTTAGCGAAACCCGAATCTGGAGATACGATTACCTGATTATCAATATTCAATGTTTTAATGTATTCACCGATTATCGGCAAGGCAAATAAGTGGTCCACCGGTTTTTTAAAAAATCCCTGGACTTGAGGACTATGCAAATCCATTGCAACAATTCGGTCAGCCCCGGCTAACTCTATACATTCTGCACAAACTCTTCCTCTTATGGAAACCCTGGGTTCATCTTTTTTATCGCCCTTGGCATAGGAAAAATAGGGCATAATCAATGTCACGCGACTGGCACTGGCTCTTTTAAATGCATCCAGCCAAAAGAGAATTTCGGTAAACTCATTATTGGGGAAAAGTCCGATGGATTGGACTAAATATACTTCTTTTTCTCTGACGGTCTCTTCAATCTTCACATAGGTATTTCCTTCAGTAAAAGTAATAACTTTGGATTTTCCCGGTGCCACGCCTAAATAGCTGCATATTTTCTCAGCAAATTCTTTCCCGCTGCTACCTGCGAAAATTTTGATTTCCTCCATTTTTTGCCCTCCCTTTATCAGTACTTCTTTATCATAAGAATATGCTTTACCTAAGCTTTCTGTTTATTCTTATTGATCCTAAAGGATTTGTTGTCAATGGCCTTTTGAACGGCCAGTATTCCATCAAGATGATCGTATTCATGTTGGATCAGTTCCGACAAATCCCCGGTAAATTCTAATACACAGTCCTTCCAAGCTAGGTCTTTATAAAAGATTTTACATTTTTGATACCGATGCACCTTCACTTCCAATCCGGGAAAACTCATACAGTCGTCCCACACCTCAAATTGCTGCTCATCGATAAACTCTAATCGGGGATTGATTATGGCAATAGGTTCGTCATTCAAGTTCATATAGATGATTCGGTAATGTTCGTTGATCTGGGGCGCTGCTATGGCTCTTGCAAATCCGAAGGCTTTTCTAAAATCCATGATCGTATCATGTAAATCGGCAATGATTTGCTTTGCTTTTCCAACTTCGCCCTTGGAGATTTCTTTAGAGACCTTGTACAGCTTTTCATCCCCTAATAACAGTATTTCTTTTACAGCCATGTTTCCCCCTCCTTTAATACTTTAAATAAACTTACTTTAGGATTTGCTCCACCGCTTTTCTGGCATGCAATGTGGTCGTATCAAATACAGGAAGATCACTATCTTTTTCCTTGATCAGAAGGGGAATTTCCGTACAACCTAAAATTACGCCTTCTGCCCCCGCTTTTTTAAGATTTTGTATGATTTCTTGAAATCTTTGACGGGACTCTTCTTTTAGGATTCCGGCAATTAATTCTTGATAAATGATTTTATGAATGATTTTTCTATCCTCTTCCTTGGGGATAAGCACATTTATTCCATGTTTTTCTTTTAGTCTCCCGGTATAAAAATCTTCCTCCATGGTAAAACGGGTTCCTAGAAGACCCACCGTACTCATATTCTTCACTTTAATTTCTTCCGCCGTTGCATCGGCGATATGTAGCAACGGAATTTTTATACTCTTTTGAACCTCTGTGGCCATCTTATGCATGGTATTTGTGCAAATTATTATTAGATCAGCCCCTGCATTTTCCAATTTCACTGCAATATCAATCATTTTAAATGTTAACAGTTCCCATCTTCCTTCGTGCTGCAATTTTTCAAATTCAGCAAAGTCTACGGAATACATGATACTTTTACAAGAATGGGATTCTCCTAATTTTTCCTTAATAATCTCATTAGTAATCCGATAATACTCCAGTGAAGATTCCCAACTCATTCCGCCAATAAAACCGATGGTTTTCATTCACTTTCCTCCTATCTATATGGCTTCCTAACTTCTTCTGGCAATCAGTTCAATTTCCACCTGGGCTTCCAGGGGTAATTCTTTAACGCCAATCGTTGTTCGTGCAGGATACGGTGTTGAAAACTGTTTTTCATAAACTCCATTCATCTCGTGAAAGTTCCTCATATCCGTTAAAAAAACTTTTACCTTTATTACATCATCGGAAGTCAAACCTGCGGCATCTAAAACATTAAACAAATTAATGAAGCACTGCTCGGTTTGAGCGGTTATATCCCCTTCCACAAGTTTTCCGGTGTTGGAATCTATGGGAGTCTGTCCCGATAGGAAAACCAGATCCCCGGCTTGTACTGCGTGTGAATACGGACCGACGGCTACTGCTCCTTCTGCACTATAAGCTTTTCTTGTCATTACTATTCCTCCTTAATTTTTTTAAATATACAATTAGCAACCTAATAGGAAATGTTTAAATGACGATGTTCATTTTTTACCAAGATTATTCTCACTCCTTATCGTATTATCCATTGAGCTGCGATTAGATCTCTGTATTTTCACAACATTAGACATCTAAAAAACAATCAATTTGATTCCCTCCATCAAAATGTACCATTTTTTATTTAATGCTTAAGGCTTAGCGACGTCAGAAACGGGGTAAAACCGCCTTCCGATGATTGCTAAGCCTCTGTTATGGGATTACTATAATTATATCATATATTTTTTAATCGGATCACATATTGCTGAATTTTCCAATAATTTAAATTGACCAAAATCTGATCAACCTTTTTAAGAACGGCTTTTTTCCACGTAGGCAAAACCTTTGTTTACCATTTCCTGCAGATCCTTCGTAGCCATTTGTCGGTATGATCCATTTTCGTCAAGAAGTTTTACTACCTTCCCATCAACTTTAGAAACTTTAGATCTATGCTCCTGATTGCCAACTTTAATAACTATAAGGTCCCCATATTCTAAATTCATTTTGCCACCCCTGTTTCTGTGTTAGATTTAGATGATGTTTCTTATTCTAAATCCTCTAAATTCCATTCTTTGTAAAATTGCTTTAAATATGCTTTCATAAATTCATGTCTTTTTACAGCAATCTGTTTTCCGATGTCGGTATGCAAACCGTCCTTAAGTAACAATAGTTTGTCATAAAAGTGAGCAATACTACAATTCTCGTCTCCCTCTTCATATATGACTCTATTTAGTTTGCCCCCATAGGCAAAAGTTCTGGCAATGGCTATCGCTCCTATGGCTTCCAATCTATCAGCGTCTTGAACAATTTTTCCCTCTAAAGTCTTTGGGATTTTTCCACTTGAATATGACATATTCTGAATAATATCCAGTACATGCTCTGTTTGATGACTTGTATAGCCGATATTTAATAATTCTTCTGATAAATTCCTGATTGCTTCATCCACGTCCGGTGCTACTTTTTTATCAATGATATCGTGGGTTAATCCCGCTAGCTTAATAATTTCTATATCTACATCTTTCACAGTCTTTATACCCATATAATTAGCTATTTTCATTACTCTTAAAGAATGTGAAAAATCATGGGCGGTTACTTCCGTATTCAATTTATTGTGTGTATATTCTTTTATTTTTTCTAGCTTTTCCAATAGATCTCCCCTTCTTTCTAAGTTTAATTTATTCAGGAAAGCTGGAATTTACTAACCATACCGAAAATAAAAACATAAGCCCAAAAAGCAAATAGTTTTTTTGCCTAATTTCCTTACATAAATTGCTGCAAACGGTATAGCAACAAGCGTTATAAACATGGCTAATATTAAGATGTATTTATTGATAATTTTCATCCCCCTTTTTTAAATGAATGAGACTTTTCTTTTACCCTACTTGTACCTGCCCCTTCAAAAAAACTCTTGATAGAACTAGAATGCCCACCTTTATTAATCAGTCCGCAGATACACTTCCCTCTGTTTATCGTTATCAACTTCTTTTCAGCATTGTAAGAAAAGTATATACTGCTAAAGCTTTATATCAATAAGTTGTTACCCCGTTGTGCCCATCTTATTGAAACCCAATTCATTAGTTGCCCCAATAATTGCCTGTATCTCCACTTCGATCCTCCGGTCATTCTTGAAGTCACCTTCAAAACTACTTGCAACCTTATCCTTATCCGTCGAAAGGATTCTACCAATCACTTTGTCCATAGGAGGTAGCATGATGGTTTCATTGGCATTTCCCGTAGACACTACAGCATCCGCTTTAGGATCAGCGTCTGTTAGGGATTGGGAGGAACCATCTCGGCCGGGGTACTCATCCGTTAGAAGTACAGTTTTGATACCCTTCTCCTCAATCTTCTTGCAATTCATCATCAAATCAGTGTCCGTGTTTCCGTACTCTTCTTTTGAAATGATAACGCCGTGAAACTCAAATTGCTCCGCCAATTTTGCTGTGTAATTTGAAGAGCGTTCTTTGTCCTCTAGAGTAACGTTCTCATTGGTGATAATTATCCCGCAGAAATTAATTTCTTTTCCGTGACGTTCAAATAAATCTTCAATGATAGGATTATTCAAATGATGATAGGTAGTGTTCTTATCGGAAGCTGCAACACAATTGCCACTGACAACAGCCCCATCCATGATTTCTGTTGGATAGATATAAGTGGGTAGTATTTTTTTTGCGTCCACACCATAAAGATAGGTATCGTGTAGAAGTCCCTGGCTTTGAAGCATGTAAACGTAACCCACCCTCGGCAGTTCCGGATACTTTTGCTTTTGTTGCTCAAGGGGTAGCGTTTCATAGACGACTTTTTCCCAAGGTATTGCCTCTTTGCATTTTTCACCAATATACCGTGAAATTTTTAGGCCAACCCGCCTTAACGCCTCGTCATATTGATGACTTCCTAGGCAAGAAATCGGCTCGCAGTCGAGTACAAGGTTGTTCGTTTTAGAGAAAGGTGTATACGCCGCTCCCGGACCGGACATGTCTATAATGCCTTCCTTAACCCCAACAATTTTCCCGATGGTCACTACCGTGGAACCGGTAAACACTTTGGTGACGCCTTCCCCAACTTGGTTGACACTGCCGATCAAACCGGGAAACAGTTCACCGCTACCTTCCACCTTTACTCTTGGTTCAATTACGTCTCTTACAGAAAATAAGCGGACCGATTCCCCTGGTTTTACAATGTCTATTTTGACTTTAGCAATCCGTTTATCTTCCTTAATTTTTTCGATGATTTCGTCTTTGTTAATAATTAAAGTGGTGCCGCAAATCATAGTATTATTACCCAAAACCAAATCATCTACCTTTACTTTTTCCAAAGTCAGCTTCATAATCCTCCTCCTTCTGGATAATTCTTTCCTAATCGGACTACCGCTCCGGTGATAGAGTAAAGTCTGAACTAGTATAATATTTTCAAGTTTTAGAACTCCCACAACCGATTAATATTTCCCAATTATTCTAAATCCAATTGTAACCCTTCTTTATATTAATTATTTGAGTAATCTATAGTAATATCTACAACCATATATTTAAAATGCCAGTAATAGTTCTGAATATTTTTCAAGGCCGTGTCAACCTGCATATTTCTTTGTGTATGGTTTTCGAGAATGTTTCTAGGGTCAGTGACACCTTGACCATATTTTCATCTATAGTATCGTGTTGCTAACCCTGTGTTATAGATAGTGATGATGCATCTTAATTTTATATCTGATATTCTTAAACTAAGTTATATAGTAAAGTAATTGATTAGAGCTATCACTCGTTAATCTGAATATTCTACCACAAAAAGGTACACATAATCGTTCTCCTCGATAATGGATTCTACTTCTTCCTCATTGGCGATCCCTTCGCCGTACATTTCATGGTCTTCATTATAAATGATCCCACCGATGTATTGTTTACCCGGCTCAAGGTTGATAGGCTCATAGATTGTTAGCGTCCGATAGCCGGGTGCGGGAAGCTCTGTTACGCCCTTGGAGAAACCCTGATTTTGGTTTTCATAGACCGCACTCATACTTAATCTTCCCTCGTCATTATCATAATCCACGGCAATCATTCCTTCGCCGCCCATGTATCCACTTAAATCAGGACCAAGTTCGGGCCCCTCGATATATTCTCCATTTTCATAATACTCCAAATCCACTCGGATTTCACTTCCCGTGGGAATTTGGTATTGATAGATCCATTCTCCACTATTATCCAACAAAGCCAGTACTCTATTCGTCTCCATTGAGAGGTCCGCCTTTTGAATATAGGGGCCTTCGAGATTATCGGAACCCTCCCCTTGACTTTCTTCATTCCCATTACCACAAGCAACCACAAAAAACAACATGGCTCCTAGAATAGTTAACAAGATCCACTTACTAGTCCATTTTCTCTTCTTTCCTTGATTCATATAATCCCTCCATTGATAAATTTAATATAGTCATAAAGTATGGAAGTTATTGATTAATTTGATTTTCAAACCACTCATAATCAAATTCCATTTTTACCATCTTAGTGTAGGGAAGTTCTTCATCTACTCCATGCAGAAAAAGGATATTGTCTTCAAATGCTGCCATACCTGAGATAAATCCATTAGTAAAATTCTGCTCCTCATTTTGACCATTCGAGTATAAGGGTTCGATGGAGTAGTATTCCCCTTCTCTTACAGTCTCTACATCTAGACTATCATCATAGAACGCTTCTGATTTTTTTATCTTATCAAAAATTTTTTCGATAATCTCTTGGTTATCAATTATCCGTATTTTCTCTTGAAATACTTCTAATTCTTCGGAATAAATTGCTAGTTGTTCCTCATACTTTTCCCTCTCGGAATCCGATAAATTTTCTCCCTTATTAAACTTCGCCATTATACTCTTGGATCGCTCAACCAGCTCTAAGTTCATTTTTGTTACTTCCGGATTCATAATCTTTAATTCTTTTGGGACTTCTACATGGCTTAAGTCTACGCTTTCTTGCTCACTTGCACCTTCACTATTGTTTTCGTTTTGGGCAGCGTTACCGCAACCGGCTATAATCGATATCGTTACTAATAAAACTATAAATAAGTATTTCTTATTCACCCATTCCTTCCCCCTTTCAATTTTGCATCCATATCATTCTATTTATTACAGAAGTCATAAATCTTCTTAGCAAAATATTATCTAACTTCATGAATTTTTTTCATTCGCAAATAATAACTTTGAAAACTGCCCCGATATTATCATTGCCTATAACGTTTCTAGGGTTAGCGACTCCCTAACTCTAGATCTGACGTTATTTTCCCATCGGATAAATCAATCACCCTATTACATTGGTTAGCTACACTATGGTCATGCGTGACTATAATAATCGTAATCCCTTCGCGGTTTAGCTCTTTGAAATATTCAATAATTATTTCCTCGTTTTTTTCATCCAGGGAAGCGGTTGGTTCATCTGCTAAAATGATATCCGGTTTGTTTACCAAGGCCCGTGCAATAGCCGCTCTTTGGCTTTCCCCTCCGGATATATGTTGGGGAAGTTTATTTAATAAGGTGTCGATATTCATTCTTTTGGCTACTTCGTGGACCCGGCTTTCTATTTGTTGTTTTGAATACCCTTGATACATGAGGGGTAGGGAAATATTATAGAAAATTGTATGATCCGGTATTAATGCAAAGTTTTGAACCACAAAACCGATATTCTTACTTCTTAGCTTTAGCTGCTTTTTATAGGCACTTTGTTCAATTTTTTCATTTTGAAAATAATAGTCTCCGCTGGAGGAGTTATCCAAAAAACCGATGATGTTAATTAATGTGGATTTTCCGGCTCCGCTTTTGCCCCGGATGGCTAACAATTCCCCCTGATCTATGGCTAAATCAATATTATTCAGTGCGATGGTGTTATTCACTTTATAGTGTTTACAGATATTTTTTAATTGAATCATTATTTCCTCATGATTTGATTTTTTTAATATTTTTTCTCTAAATTCTATTATATTCTTTAATGATTTAATTTCTTTTTTAAGCCATTCTTTTTCTTCATTGTTATTCATTTCAAAATACCTACTTTTATACAATTTTAATGTTCTTTTATAAACATTTTCGAAAAAAGAATTGATTTCATCCATTGGAACATATTCTATATCTTCTAGAGAGATTAAAAATTCTCTCCATAATTCATCAAGGAAAAATCTAGGAACCATCTTCTATTGTAATTAAAGTTTTAGTTTTTTCGATATCTTCTATTTTTCTTAGATAATTTATTAGAAAATTTTGTATTTCTTCCATATTGTCTTTTTTTATTTTTATAATTATGTCAAATCCACCATAAAGTTCATCAGCATAAATTACACCAGGTTTTTTTCGTATTTCATTTACAACGGTTCCTTCTCCACCTCTTTTTATATTAACTAATATAAATGCACTTACGGCCATTTTATCACCCTTATATAATAATACTAAGGTTTATTAAATAATTATCTTTTTTAATTATTATGAAATACCAACGTAAGAGATATAATAAGAAACACCAGCATTATTATTCTCCAAAACAAACCGGAAAGAAAAGAAATTATAAATTTTCCTCTAGAGTAAATGGAATACATGCAGATTTTAAAACATCATCAGGAATATTTTCTCCTAGAAGAATAGATTTGGGTAGTTTGACTCTTATAAAAAATATGAGGCTTATGAAAGATAGTAGAATCCTTGATTTGGGTTGTGGATATGGAGCAATAGGGATATATGCTGCTAAAATGTGTCCAACATCTAAAATAGTCATGATAGATATAAATAGGCGTGCTGTAGAATGCGCTAAAGATAATATAAAATTAAATGATGTAAAAAATGCTGTAGCTAAACAGAGTTATGGATTTTCAGTATTAAAAAATCAAACATTTGATGTAATATTATTCAACCCCCCACAAACCGCTGGTTTAGATGTTTGTTTTGAATTAATTGAAGAAAGTTATGAACACCTCAATAAGAATGGAAATATTCAGATTGTTGTAAGAAGAAGAAAAGGTGGAGAGAGATTTGAAGAAAAATTAGAGAAATTATTTGGGAATGTCGAAGTTCTCGGAAAAAAAGCAGGTTATTGGGTATACAAAAGTATTAAAAAATAATAAAATTTCTATATAATAAGCCGGGGTCGCCTAAGAACCTTTTTTTTAAAAAATTTCATTAAAAGAAGTAAAGAAAGGTTGGGCAGCCTGGTATGGCGCTGGCCTTGAGAGCCAGTTTCCTAACGGATGTATGGGTTCAAAACAATCTTTTTGCAAGCAAAAAGCTTGACTAAAAAGTTGGGAAATTCCCATCCCCGGCGTTTATATATTATCTACTTTTAAGTAGTTTAAAATAGAAAGATTTAAAATGTGAAAAATTATTTATTCTTTATGAAAAAATTTAGTATTTTTGATTTAGAACCATTATATCTTTTGAAAGGAATATCTAAAGAAAATGACATAGAAAAATATGTGGATAGCTTGGATTGTCTCTTGAAAGAAAAGCTTCCAGAAGAAAAAGTAAATGAATATTCAAAAGTTAAAGAAGTTCTTGAAAAATTAAAAGAAGAGGGTTTTTCTGAAATTGAAAATGCTTTTACAA
>SLKF01000143.1 GCA_007134725.1 Clostridiales bacterium
AAAGGGATTGATTTTCCCCCGGGAAGGGCCAATGGGTAGAGGAAGGTACTGAAACTGAAAGAGAATCAGGAGGTTTTTTATGAAATTACTACAGGTTAAAGACTTAAAAACCTATTTTTTTATTGATAAGCAAGAAGTTCCGGCAGTGGACGGTGTGGACTTTGATATTTATCAGGGAGAGGTATTGGCCTTAATCGGGGAATCCGGTAGCGGGAAAAGTGTTACAGCCATGTCGATTATGGGACTTATAGATGAACCGGGAAAAATATTATCGGGAGAAATTCTATTGAATCGGGAAGAAACTTTTGAAGAGGATCTGTTACAGAAAAGTGATAAACAGATGCGGTTTTTACGAGGCAAAGAGATCAGTATGATCTATCAAGATCCCTTAACCTCCCTGCATCCCATGATTAAAGTAGGCGAGCAGGTGGCGGAAGTTTTGATGATACATGAAAAAGTCACAAAAGCGGAAGCCAAAGGAAAGGCGATCGAAATGATGAAACGGGTGGGAATTTCCGATGGAGAAAAGCGATACGATGATTTCCCCGGACAATTCAGCGGTGGCATGCGACAAAGAATTATGATTGCCATGGCCATCCTTTGCAATCCCCGGTTATTAATCGCTGACGAACCCACCACGGCCCTTGACGTGACGATACAGGCGGAAATTTTGGATTTACTCAGAAAACTGCAAAAAGAAAATGGGATGTCCATGATGCTGATCACCCATGATTTAGGTGTGGTAGCAGAGATGGCGGACCGGGTATGTGTGATGTACTGCGGAAAAATTATGGAGGAGACCACGAATCATCGCTTGTTTAAAAATCCGAAAAATCCCTATACTAAGGGTTTGATGAAATGTATTCCCCGAATTGATGATAAACTGGAGTATTTAGATACCATTGAAGGATATGTACCGGATCCTACGGAGTTTCCCCCGGGTTGTCGATTTTCCACTCGGTGCCCTGAGGTGATGGAAGGTTGTAAAGAAAAGCTTCCGGAGCTAAAAGAAGTAGAGCCCGGGCATAAGGTTCGGTGTTGGCTTTATGAATAAAAAACGAGTCTTAATCATAATAATTCTAATCCTGCTGCTCTTTACCGCCTGCAATGAAACGAGTAAAGATGAAAAAAGTCCGGAAGAGGAAAAAAGTCAGGAAGAGGAAAAAGCCTTGGATCAAGAGGAAGTCTTGGATCAAGAAACCACCCAAGGAGATCAAGAAGATGAAAAAAAGCTCCCTTCTCTAGAAGAAATCAGGGATCGCTATGAAGACCAAGTCCCGGTGGAATGGGGAGAACGGGTTACCGGAGTAAAAACTAGAATCGACACCGAGGAACGGATTGTGGCCTTGACCTTTGATGCTTGCGGAGGACCCAATGGAAGAGGCTATGATGAGGAATTGATCGAAGTTTTAATAGAAATGGACATCCCTGCAACCCTCTTTATCAGTGGAGACTGGATGGAACAGCACTCTCAAAGAGTACTGGAATTATGGGAAAAACCGAACTTTGACATAGCCAATCACGGAAAAGATCATAAACCCTTATCGGTCAATGGAAAGAGCGCCTATGGAATACCGGGGACCGATTCTGTGGAAGAAGTATATCAGGAAGTTTACGAAAACCATTTAAAAATCAAAGCACTAACCGGTGATTCCCCGAAATTTTTCCGATCGGGAACCGCATACTATGATGAGGTAGCGGTGAAAATCATCAAAGACTTAGGTGAAATACCGGTGAATTACAATGTTTTAGGAGATGCAGGGGCCACTTTTTCCGCGGCACAAATATATGAGAGTATGATGCAGGCAAAACCGGGATCGATTATGCTCTTTCATATGAATCATCCCCATAGTGACGTAGCCGAAGGGGTTAAAATCGGAATCGAAGCCCTATTGGAAGAAGGCTTTGAGTTTGTTCTGTTAAAAGACTATATGGAAGAATTAGAATAACCAAGGGTGCTTCGGCACTTTTTTTTTGTTCTTATATTCCAATATTCCAAAACCTAAGTTGTATTCCTTTGCAAGGAACAACTGATATTTCCGGTGCTTAATCATTTGTATAATATTTTTTGTGTGCCCATTGTCAGCATGTTACCAACAAATCACTATTAGAAGATAAAAAAACAGCCCTATCGATTACCGATAAGAGCTGATTTTTCAATGTTTTTAAATTGGTGGAACTGACGGGATTCGAACCCGTGACCCCTTGACTGCCAGTCAAGTATTCTCCCACTGAACTACAGTCCCTGATTACTTACAACAAAGTATATTATAAAACAAAGTCCGGGAAATGTAAAGGCCGTCAGAAAAAGAATTTTTTTTAGGAATATGATATAATAAATAAATCAATCAAGGATGGTTAGGAGGGTAAGCATGGATCTACACCAAAAGACAATGATCGGAATTGATTTAGGAGGTACAAGCATTAAATTCGGCCTGATTTCATCGGAAGGCAAAATTCTTAGGAAAAGTAAACTAAAAACTCCTCTTTCCAAAGATTTTCAAGAAATCGTCGAGCTTATTACCAAGGAAGTGCACAGAATATTATTGGAAGAAAAACTGCCCAAAAATGAAATTTCCGGAATCGGAATCGGGATCCCCGGGGTTACCAATGCAAAAGGGGAAGTGGTTTTTGCCAACAACCTTTTTTGGAAAAACAAACCCTTACAAAGCTCCTTGGAACAGCGATTGGGGATTCGGGTAAAAGTGGGGAACGACGCTTCCTTAGCCGGATTTGGAGAATTCCATTTCGGAGCCATGCGCAACACACAAAACGCTTTGCTACTGACCTTAGGCACGGGCCTGGGGGCAGGAGTGATCATCAACGGAAAAGTATTTCATGGCAGTCACTATCTGGGAACGGAAATTGGACATATGATCATCGGCGAAAACTTCTATAATTGCAACTGTGGCAACAACGGTTGCCTGGAAACCTTTGCGTCCGCAACGGCTCTTGTAAAATATGTTGCCCATCTTATGGAAGCGGGGGAATCTTCAATCCTCAAGCAAGAGGAAGGCAATCAGCAAAAAAACATTACTTCCCAACAAATTTTTGATGCCGCAAGAAATCATGATAAAGTAGCAATAAAAGCCCTGGATCGATTTATCCGTTATCTCGCCATGGGGATTGCCAACCTGATCAATATTTTTGATCCTGAAGTTATAGCCCTTGGCGGCGGTCTAAGTGAAAGTGGGGACTTGTTTTTGGAGGACCTAAGAATCATTGCGAAAACCCATACCTACGTAAAAGAGGAAAACCCCACGGAGATTGTCATTGCAGAATTAAAGAATGACGCGGGAATTTTAGGCAGTGGAATGTTCGTACTGGAAGATTAATTTTTCTGAGGCCACTTACAAAAGTAGGAAAAGTGTGATATTATATTAAAAAAAAAGAAGGCAATCGTTTGCATAAACCAAAAAGCGGTTAGAGCCTAAGGACATTTATCTAAGAAACTTCCGAGAAGGAGGCCAAGCAGTGCAATCTTACAAACTGAACAATGGAGTGGAAGGATTTGAATTTGGAACCCCCATAGATACCGGGGCGTTGTTGGAGAAGGGAACACCGGAGAAGATCGACTTTAAGGAAAAAATGGCTGTGGGAAAGATCACAACATTGGAATTTGAACTACTGCCGAAGGATCGAATCTATGGACTGGGAGAGCATCTTGGAAGCATGAATCGTAGAGGGAAAAGACTTCGGTCCTATTGTCGGGATGAAGCGAATCATACCGAGGATAAGAATGAATTATATGGAGCCCATAATTTTTTTGTCCACGTAAAAGAACAGGAACAGACGGGATTCTTCATTGATTTTCCAGGAGAAGTGGTTTATGATACCGGGTTTCAGGACGATAAGCGTTTCACCATTGAAATCCACGGAAAGGATTTTCGGCTGATCAAAATTCCCGGAAATAGTATCGAAGAAATTGTATCCCGATTTCTTCAAGTGGCGGGCAAAGCCTACATTCCACCAAAATGGGCTTTTGGTTATTTTCAAAGCCGGTGGGGCTATAAGGATGTAGCAGAGATCAACGGGGTGTATGAAAGGTTTCAACAGGAAGACTTACCCTTAGACGGGATTTACCTGGATTTGGATTACATGGAGGATTTCAAAAATTTTACGGTTTCCCGGCAGCGTTTCCCAAAGTTTAAGGAATTCGTAGCAAAATTAAAAAGGGACGGGGTTTATCTGGTCCCGATTATTGATGCCGGTGTAAAAATTGAACCGGATTATGATATCTATGAAGAAGGCCTTGCAGGGAATCATTTTTGTCTGAATGCCCAGGGCAATCCTTACGTCGCTGCAGTATGGCCGGGAAAGGTTCATTTTCCGGATTTTTTGCAAAGCAAAACCAGAAAGTGGTTCGGAGAGAAGTATCAGTTTTTAACGGATCTCGGTATTGAAGGGGTCTGGAATGATATGAACGAGCCGGCGATCTTTTATGATGAAAAAAATCTGGAAGAGGCCGTGGATTTAGCCTCGGATTGTCGGGGAAAAAATCTGAATGTTCATAAGTTTTTTGAATTGAAGGATACCTTTGCCAATTTGTTAAACGATGAAGATTACCATCAACGGTTTTATCACAGGATCCAAGGAAAAAAACATCCCCATAGAGAAGTACATAATCTATATGGAGATTATATGACTCGAGCCGCCAACTACGGCCTACAGAAACATTTAAACAAACGGTTTTTATTGATCTCCAGGGCTTCAAGCATTGGTATGCATCGTTATGGAGGGATATGGACCGGAGATAATGCCTCCTGGTGGAGCCATCTGGAAGAGAATATTCGGATGATGCCCTCCATTAATATGTGCGGATTTTATTATATCGGTGCCGACACGGGAGGTTTCGGAGGCCAGTGTTCGGGAGAACTGCTGACACGGTGGCTACAGTTTAGTGCATTTACGCCCTTGCTTAGAAATCACTCCGCACTGGATACCAGGCCCCAGGAGCCCTATGCTTTTTCCCAAGAGGTGCTGGAAAATACCCGAAGTATACTCAAAGGGCGCTATCGCTTAATTCCCTACTTATACTCTACGTATATGAAGGCCGTGGAAGAGTATCAACTGTTTTTCAAACCCTTGGCCTTTGACTATGGTGAAGGATACCAAGAAATTGAAGACCAGTTGTTCATTGGAGAGGAAATCATGCTTGCCCCGATCCATAAAAAAAACCAATCCCAACGACTGGTGGATCTTCCGGAAAAAATGGCCCGGATTACCTTAACCGATCAGGAGACCGAGATGTCCTTAGCTCCCGCCGGCCCCCAGAAGTTATCCTATGATTTGGATCATTTACGTTTTTTTCTACGGGAGAATAAAATGATTCCCCTAGGGAAATCCGCAAAAAATGTTTCCAAGCTGTCGATGAAAAAGCTGGAAGTACTGGCCTATATTACGAATCAGGGGGAGCATGTTTTTTATGATGATGACGGCATTAGCCTGGGTAATAAGGAAAAGAATTTGATGAAAATCAGGATCAAATCCCGGGAAGACTTTTATGATATTGAAGTGAAAAATCCTCATAAAGAACTGGAAACCATTGATTTTAAAATTATCAACGACAATGGTAGGATTCAGAAAATAAGCTATAGGGTTAAAACGTAGAAAATCCTGGATTAATGTATGTAAGAAGGAGGATGCCTTTATGTTTAGACGTTCAAATGGAATTTTACTCCATATCTCTTCCTTGCCGGGAGAGTATGGAATTGGTGATTTTGGGAAAGAAGCCTACAAATTCGTGGATTTTCTAGAAAAATCCGGGGTGAAATATTGGCAAATACTTCCCTTAGGGATTACCGGTTATGGGGACTCCCCCTACCAAAGCTTTTCTGCTTTTGCCGGCAATCCGTACTTTATCGATCTGGATGAACTGTTGCAAGAAGAATTTCTAACAGCGGAAGAAGTAGCAGGAACAAACCTCAATAAAAATCCTGAAAAGGTGGATTACCTTCATTTGTATGAAGGGAAATTGGAGCTCTTGAAAAAAGCCTACCAGAGAGGCAAAGGGGTTCTTAGAAGCCGACTGGAAGAATACTATCAGGAAAATTACAGCTGGTTACAGGAGTTTGCCCTGTATATGGCGATTAAAAAGGCCCACGGAGAAAAATCCTGGTTGGAATGGGATAAGCCTTATCGAAATTGGCGCTCCCCGGAGGTAAGAGCCTTTGTGGCAACACATCAGGAAGAGATCTTTTTTTGGATCTTTACCCAGTATTATGCAGACCGGCATTGGCATCGTTTGAAAAAATACGCCAACGATAAAGGGATTGAAATCATTGGGGATTTACCGATCTATGTTTCGGAAGACAGTGCGGATGTATGGAGAAATCCGGAACTGTTTCGACTGGATAAAGATCTTAAGCCCATCACCGTGGCCGGTTGTCCCCCGGATGCCTTTTCCAATACCGGGCAGTTGTGGGGAAATCCGATTTACGACTGGGAAGCTATGAAAGACAGCAATTATCAGTGGTGGATCAAACGGATTGCCCATAGCTTTACACTTTATGATGTGCTGAGAGTGGATCATTTCAGAGGGTTTGAAGCATATTGGGAAGTGCCTTTCGGAGAAGACACCGCAATTTTCGGAGAATGGACCAAAGGTCCCGGAATTGAACTCTTTGAGGCAATAAAAGAGGCATTAGGAGAACTGAAAATTATTGCAGAGGATTTAGGCTATCTTACCCCTGAGGTGGAGAAACTGATTAAGGATTCAGGATTTCCCGGTATGAAAGTTTTACAGTTTGCCTTTGATCCCCGGGAACAAAGTGATTATCTGCCTCATAATTACACTCAAAATTCTGTGGTATATACCGGAACTCACGACAACCACACCGTAGCCGGATGGACGGAAAATATTCCTGAAGAAGAGCTGAATTTCGCAAAAAAATACTTAAAAATGGACGAGGTGGAAGGATGCCCCTGGGGCATGATACGAGGGGCATGGAGCTCCGTATCAAGTATTGCCGTGGCACCCATGCAGGACTTTTTAGGCCTGGGGGATGAAGCTCGAATGAATATCCCCTCTACCCTGGGAGAAAACTGGGATTGGCGTATGCAACAGCATCGATTGACCGAAGACCTGACAAGAAGAATCTATGATTTAAACAGGACCTATGGGAGGTTATAATATGGACAGACAATCATTAGTAGAAAATATGGAAGCCCGTTTATTAACGGAAGCCAAGAAAAAAATGGACAAGGCGACGACAAAAGAAAAATACCACGCCTTGGCAAAGGTGTTGATGGAGGAAATTACGCCCCATTGGATTGAAAGCGAGGAACGATTCACCCATTCGAAGAAAGCCTACTATCTTTCGTCCGAGTATCTGATGGGTAGAGCCCTAACAAACAATTTGATCAATATGCAAATGAAGGATCAAGTCGAGACGTTTCTGGAGGCGGAAGGCATCGAATTTGATGTTTTAGAGGAAGAGGAAGAAGATGCAGCCCTTGGGAATGGAGGTCTTGGAAGACTGGCTGCCTGCTTTTTGGACTCTGCCGCAACGATGGACTACCCTTTAATGGGCTATGGAATAAAGTATCAGTACGGAATCTTCAAACAGGAATTTAAAAATGGTTTTCAAGTGGAAAAGGGCGATGACTGGACTCGGGACGGAGATCCCTGGTCCATCAAAAGACGGGACCGTGCGTTTACAGTAAAATTCTACGACGAAGAGGTTGTAGCCTTACCCTTCGATATGCCTATTGTGGGTTACGGAAAAAACACCATCAACACCTTGCGGCTTTGGGAAGCCCACGGGAAAAAAGCTTTTGATCTGGAAACCTTTAATCGACAGGATTATCAGGGGGCCCTGGAAGAGGAAATTAAAGCCAGCGCAATTTCCAAAGTGTTATACCCTGATGATTCCACGGAAGAAGGGAAAATTTTGCGGCTAAAGCAACAGTATTTCTTTGTTTCCGCATCGCTGCAGGATATCATTCATCAATATAAAAAGACCCAGCAGGATTTTAGAGCGTTTCATCAATTCCATGCCATACAACTAAATGATACGCACCCGGCGGTTGCCGTACCGGAGCTGATGAGGCTCTTAACCGTAGAAGAAAGCCTTAGCTGGGAGGATGCCTGGGAGGTTACAACCAAAACCCTGGCCTATACCAACCACACCTTAATGGCGGAGGCGTTGGAGCAGTGGCCTGTGGATTTTTATAAAAAGTTGTTGCCGGAGATTTATGAGATCATTCATCGAATCAACAATCAACTCTTAGTAGAACTTCGAGACAAGGAGATTTCCAATCAAGAAGATTACGCGATTATTCATAATGACAGTATCAAAATGGCCTGGTTGTCCATCTACGGAACCCATTCCACCAACGGAGTGGCTGAGCTTCATACCAACCTGTTAAAGAACGTGGAATTGAAACACTGGTATGATTTGTACCCGGAACGATTTAACAACAAGACCAATGGCATCACCCAGCGAAGATGGCTCTTAAAAAGCAATCCCGAGTTATCGGAACTGATTACGGAACTCCTGGGTTCCAAGGACTGGGTCGTGGATCTTCAAAAACTTCGGGGACTGACCAAGTATCAGGAGGATGAAAAGATTCTGGAGCGGTTTGAAAACATCAAAAGAGAGAAAAAGCGGGAACTGGCGGATTTTATCCAAGACCATGAAAATATCACCATCGATCCGGAGTCGATCTATGACATTCAAATTAAACGTCTTCATGAGTATAAGCGGCAACTGCTTTTGGCTTTTTATATTTTGGACCGATATTATCAAATAAAGAAAAATCCCCAAATGGATTTTTACCCAAGGACCTTTATCTTTGGAGCAAAGGCTGCACCGGGATACTTTAGAGCCAAGGGAATCATCAAATACATCAACGAAGTGAAAAAACTGGTAAATAAAGATCCGGACATGAAAGGAAAAATGAAGGTCGTGTTTGTGGAAAACTACCGGGTTTCCTATGCGGAGAAGTTGTTCCCTGCAGCGGATTTATCGGAACAGATCTCTACCGCAGGCAAAGAAGCCTCGGGAACCGGGAATATGAAATTTATGCTAAACGGGGCACCAACCATCGGAACCTATGACGGAGCCAATATTGAAATCGTCGAAGAGGCCGGTGAGGAGAACAACTTTATCTTTGGCCTTAGGGTCGAGGATATTGAAAGAATCAATAGCAGCTACGATCCATTAATCCCTTATAAAAGTATTCCGGGACTGAAAAAAGTGGTGGATACCTTAGTGGATGGAACATTTAATGATGAAGATACGGGTATGTTTCAAGATCTTTATGATGCATTATTAAAGGGAGCCCACTGGCACCATCCGGACCACTATTTCATTTTGGAGGACTTTGAGGATTATCGAAGAACCCAGCAACAGGTGGAGATCGCTTACAAGGATCGGAAAAATTGGTTAAAAAAGGCTTGGGCAAATGTTGCCGGAGCCGGGAAATTCAGTTCCGATCGTACCATCGAACAGTATGCTAAGGAAATTTGGGGACTTCAAAAAGGGTAGTGTTAAGAAG
>SLKF01000260.1 GCA_007134725.1 Clostridiales bacterium
CTGAAAACGTTGAAGCTTATTATTCGGTATTCGATTTTTAAAATATCGTAGGGTGTTTTTTCCCTCGGTCGTTAGTAAAAGTTTTTTACTTCCTTCCAATGTGGATTTTTCTTCAATGAGATCGGCTTTTTTTAATTCCGAAATCAGCTGTTGCACCATAAAATAATTCATGATCTCATGATCAAGGATTAAATCGATCATTTGTCGTTGGTATGCTTCACCTTCTACCTCGGACAACAAATACAGTAAAAGCAATTTATTTTCTGCTTGGTTTTCACCATTGCTAAACATTTTATCACCTCGTTATTTTTTCTTCCTCTACTATAGTAATCGATTTTACTGCTTTTGAAAAGAGATTTAACAGGAATACTTTTAGTTGTGTTTTCATAGGGTATAAGTTATATTATTACAAAAGACTACAATAATAATCATAAACAACATTAAAAGGGGTGCAGTGATGAACAAAAAAAGAATTATTCTTATAAGTATTATGCTATTAATCACCACAATTTTTATTGGGTGCAGTGAAAATCCCGAAGAAGAGGAAATGGAACAAAATCAATCTCAAGCAGCCGATGAAGGGGCTCTCGATCCGGATGAAGAATCCGATGAAGTAGAATCAAACGAAACTTCGGAGGAAGAAAGTGAAGAGGAGGATAGGGAAGAACTAGTGGACCCCGCCTCAGTGAGTGCCAATGAACTAGGCCAAGTGATGGTATTGATGTACCATCATATTAACGAACCAGAGGACACCTGGGTTCGTACACCGGATAATTTCCGACGGGATTTAAAAGAACTGTATGACCGGGGATTTCGTCCCGTTAGCTTAGTGGATTATGCAACCGGAAATATGGAAGTTGAGCCGGGATACAAACCCGTGGTATTTACATTTGATGACGGAAGACAAAATAACTTTAACATGATGGAAAACAGTGACGGGGAATGGGAGATTGATCCGGATTCCGCAGTAGGAATTTTGGTTGATTTTCACGAAGAGCATCCGGATTTTCCTTTAGAAGCCACTTTTTTTATTAATGGCGGCACGCCCTTCGGGCAGGAAGATTTGGTAGAATACAAACTTAACTTTATCGTAGATCAGGGAATGGATATTGGTAATCATAGTTATACCCACGCTAATTTTAATGATTTAACCGCCGAGGAGTTACAATATCAGCTGGGACGACTGAATAATATGGTGTTGGAGTACTTACCGGATTATGAAGTCAATAGCCTCGCTCTTCCTTTTGGATCCAGACCTCAAAGCGAGGAGTTAATGAAATACCTTCATCAGGGAGAATATGACGGCATAGACTATGAAAATATTGCAATTTTAGAAGTTGGTTGGGATCCTTACCTATCACCTTTTCATCAAGATTTCGACCCTTTAAAAATACGAAGGGTAAGGGCAAGTGAAATGGATGTGGACGGGGTAGGAATGTACGATTGGATAGGTCATTTTGAATCCGGCGCTCGGACTCCATACATCAGCGACGGATCAAGGGAAACGATTAGTTATCCCGAAGAATTAGAAGATCGATTAAGCGATACCGCTTCTGATTCGAAAATCCTTCAACCCTACGAATCAGGAGAGTAGGGTTTCAATAATAATATTATGTAAACAAATGAGAAAGAAACATATCCAAGATATGTTTCTTTCTCATCAAAGTAGTAGATAACTATAACTCATTGAACATCTAATAACTACAAAATTCACTAGATTTATAAGGAGGGAAGACTGTGGAACCATATATTATCGCAGTATTTATTATTATCCTTGTACTTGTAAGTATTCAGTATTCTTTAAACAAGATCATTCTACTATTGCGGGAGATAAAAGAAATACTATATTATCAAAGAAATAAACCTTAACCTCCGAAGGCAAATAAATACAGCTTAAACAAATAGTTTGCGGAGATCCCGGCGGCCAAACCTCCGATAGTATGACTTATAATCGCTTTGTTGGCTAAAATACGAAGATTCAGAACATCCATCATGCCAATATGGGTACTTAAGTATCCACTCCAACACATGCCCATAGCTGTGAAAACAGCGATATCATTTGGAGAAATTAAATTGTTGTCTAAAAAGTTTTTTACCAGGCCCATAGCGGCCCCCACAGCTCCCAGTGCCGTAATTGGAAAAGCAATTGCTTCGGGATTTTCAAAGCCGAAAAGCGGCTTTAACACAGGATAGATGTATCCACCCAGACGGGGGAGCAGTCCTACTCCTTCAAAAGCCACACCTTGGTAATGGGCCACTCCGTCGACCACTTCGCTGGGGCCGAAAGTCAAAATCATAATAATGGTACAGATTATCAGCACCCCCGGAATAATTCCAAGACCCATTTCCACACCATTTTTTCCGCCTTCTAAAATGGCATTTAAAACTCTTTCAAAATAATTGCTGGTTTTAGGCTGGTTTTCAGAAATAAAGTCAATGGGTTCTGTACTGGCAATACTATCTTCAAAATTGTGTTCCTTAGAGGTACGTTCAATCCCATTTCGATCCACACCATAATACTGCTTAGTAAATCGAAGCATCAGCCTTACACTGACAATGGAGCCGATCAATGCTCCAAGATTCCCAATAATAGCGGGAGCGATAAATTCGGAACCAAGGCTGATCATATAGGCGGTTAGAATAAGACCCATACCAAAGGCGGTCCCCAGATTACATAAAGCCGGTATTTGATAGTTGTAAAAATATTTGATAAATTTTTTATCCTTTGCTAAGGAAATAATTGCCGGATTATCGGATAAATAGGTAGTGATGCCCCCAATAGACGCAGCTCCGGGCATACCGAAGAGTGGTTTCATAATGGGAGAGACTACTTTGTTGATTAATTCCACAACACCAAATTCTGATAAAAGAGCGGACAATGCTCCTGCAAGTACGGCTACTGCCATAATGAAGAACACCGTGTTTAGTAGAAGATCATGGGCCGTATTCATAAATACATTAAACATAATACCAAGTCCCATAACCCGGGATAGATAATAGAAAAAACCAAGAACAGCAAAAAGAAAAACATAGGTTTCCAAAGAAATTTTTGAAGCTTCCTCATCAGGACTACCGTGATGCTTGGGATGACTAGTTAATTCATCAATTTTTTTTAATTGTTGCAATGGATTACCCCCTTTTGATAAAAATCATAAAGCAGAAGACACTAAGAGTATTTTACTATCGAACCAAGGCTTAAGCAATATAAAATAATGAATTTGACAAAAAATATCCTTTCATTGTAGAATAGTAGCAATATATGAATGGAAAAAGGAGGATTTTCAATGGATATAGAAAAAAAAGAATGGGAAGTACTGTGTTCCGAGAAAGAAATAGGAGATCGCTTAAGAGTTCTGGGAAGTGAAATTTCTAAGGATTACAAAGATAAAAAACTATATGTGGTCTCTTTATTAAAGGGTAGTTTCATTTTCACCGCCGACTTAGTAAGAACCTTAGATATTCCGGTTAAGGTAAATTTTATGACCACTTCCAGTTACGGTCATGGACAGGAAAGTAGCGGGAAAGTAAAAATAGTTGCCGATGTGCAGGAGGATCTCACAGGTTATGATGTATTAGTTACCGATGATATTGCAGACTCAGGACTGACAATGAAAAGTGTTATGGATCATTTGAAAACGAAAAATCCCGACAGTGTGAAATGCTGCGTGTTACTGGATAAGCCGGATCGACGCAAGGTGGATCTTGCCCCGGATTATATCGGTTTTACCATCCCTGATAAATTTGTGGTAGGTTATGGATTGAACTTTGGGGATTACTACCGAAATATACCTTATGTTTTTGCAGTTACTGAAAGAGACCGGAAATAATGAAGGATTTGAGAGTATTTGAAGGAAGCATGATGTATCTTGTTATCGGTATTTTATTTATTGGTGTCAGTTTAGGGCTGTCTACGTTAAACACAGCCATTGAAATACAGTTGATCATAACCCAGTACTTAATTATCGGACTACCTCCTGTACTATATCTTTGGGTTAAAAAGAAACCCCTGGGGAAAATTTTAAGACTCAAACGCTTATCGATTAAAGCAATTTTCATTATAGTTCTTATAACCCTATTGGTTTACCCGATTGCGGTACTAATGAATACTATAATTATGTTATTCCTTAGTCTTTTAGGGTCAGTGAATATTCCTCAAATACCTACAGCCAATACCTCACAGCAGTACATTTTATACTTATTAATCATCGCGGTTAGTGCAGGTGTCTGTGAAGAAGTATTGTTTCGGGGGTTTATTATGAGAAGTTTTGAAAAAGTCGGCTATAAGTTTGCCATTGTCTTTTCCGCCGTACTTTTTGGAATTTTTCATTTCAATATCTACAATTTGGGAGCTACTATTTTTTTCGGAATTGTATTCGGTTATTTAGTTGTTTTAACCGACTCTCTTTGGGCAGGGGTTATTGGGCATATCACAAACAATGCCTTAGCCGTAAGCTTAGGTTTTTTTGTTAATCAAGTACAGGAGTTCTCGGAAGATATTTTAGCAGAAGGATCCGAACTGGGAAATGCAGAGATGATTAGTACCACTGAAATTCTGATGGCGATCGGTCTTTTTGGATTCATTGCTCTTGGGACCGGTTTTGCAGCAATTTTTTTACTGAAATCTCTTCGAAGAAACTATCAAGACCATGACCCCTTATCTATTGGAAAAGAAAGTAAAGCCCCGTTATCCGGTGGGGAGAGTTTTGAAAATCATGAACCCGTAGAAACGAATTATCAATTGAAGGAATTTTGGCCGATTCTTCCCATTTTTATTATGTTTATTGTTTTTACCGGTTTTCAGCTTTATCAAGTGGTCACAGATGCAGGATTTTGATCAGAAAAGTGAGGGTATCCTATGGAATATGCGTATTTAGCGAAAGTCTATGATCATTTAATGGAAGATGTTGATTATGAGCAGTGGATTGATTATATTGAGCATTTCTTAGATAAAAACTTAATTTCTAAGAAAGATCGGATTCTTGAACTGGCCTGTGGAACTGGAAATATAACTGTCCCATTGAGTAAGAAAGGTTATGAATTAATTGCCATCGACCGATCAATAGAAATGCTAAGTCAAGCTCAGCAAAAAGCGGTAGCTCTAAATTTAACGATTGAATTTTATCAGCAGGATATGTTAAACCTTCAAGTGCAAGAACTTTATAAGACAATTCTTTGTCTCTGTGACGGGATAAACTATATCCTGGATCTCAAAGATTTGCGAGCTTTTTTTCAAAAGGTGTACTCTCTACTCAGGGAGGGAGGCGTTTTTATTTTTGATATCAGCACGTACTATAAATTAAAAGAAGTTTTAGGGGGAAACACCTATGGTGAAGATTTAGGAGACATTACCTACTTATGGGAAAACTTTTTTTCCGAGGAAGAAGAAACAGTAGAAATGGACCTTACTTTTTTTCAAATAAATAGAAATGGCTTTTATGAAAAACATAAAGAATTTCATATACAAAAGGCTTATCGCCATCAGGAACTGCAGTCCCTGTTAAAAGAAACCGGATTTTCATCCGTTGAGTCTTATCATGATTTATCCTTCAATCAACCAAGAGAGAACAGTCATCGAATTTTTTTTGTTTGTCGAAAACCCTAATCACAACGTTGACAGAAGGAAGAGGCTTATAGTATAATCTGTAGTATGATATATAATCATAATAGTAATAATTTAGGAGGGTTTTTATATGGAAAAAGGAACAGTGAAATGGTTTAATGCAGAAAAAGGGTTCGGATTTATTACCAGAGAAGATGGAGAAGATGTGTTTGTACATTTTTCAGCAATCGAAATGGAAGGCTTTAAGACTTTAGAAGAAGGACAAGCCGTAAAATTTGAAGTTGTAGAAGGAGACAAAGGTCCTCAAGCTACAAACGTTATGAAGGACGATACAGAAGAGTAATTTCTAGTTGCTTAAGAAAGCTTATATGCAATTAACCAAGACAGATTGGAATGCCAATCTGTCTTTTTAGATGTAGTAGATAGATGAATTGAAAAAAACTGGGAGGAAATCAATTGAAAAGCAAAATTTTAAGAGGTACAGCCTTGGAGGGCCAAATAAGAATATTCATTGCGGACACTACCAATCTGGTGGAAAAAGCAAAAGAGATTCATCAAACCTCACCGGTGGCAACGGCAGCCCTAGGTCGAGTGTTAACTGCAACGAGTATTTTAGGTGTGATGTTAAAAGGAGAACGGGATAAAATTACGACAAGAATCCATGGGCAAGGACCAATAGGAACCATCATTGCAACCAGCAATGCAAGCGGTAATGTCAAGGGATATGTTACGAATCCTCAGGTGATAGTGGCATCCTCAATCCCCGGAAAACTGAATGTCGGTGAGGCTGTAGGCAAAAACGGTGAAATTACAGTGATTAAAGATTTAGGGCTTAAAAATCCTTATATAGGAAACTATCCTTTGGTCAGTGGTGAAATAGGTGAAGACCTAGCTGCCTATTTTATGCATTCTGAACAACAGCCATCGGCTGTGGGACTAGGTGTCACCATAGATACAGACTATACCATAAAAAGTGCAGGCGGTTTCATTTTACAGATTCTTCCTGATACCGATGAAAATGTGGCTTTTATTCTCGAAGAACGAATCAAGGAAGCGGGATCAATTTCTAAACTTATCGAAAATAGTCGAAATGGAAAAGAGATCATGGATCAACTGCTAGAAGGGTTGAATCCCAAAGTATTAGAAGAATATGAAGTGGATTATATCTGTGACTGTAACCGAAACCGTTTTGAAAAAGCCTTAATCAGCTTAGGAAAACAGGAAATTAGAAGTTTAATAGAGGACGATCACGGAGCAGAGCTCCAGTGTCATTTTTGCAATAAAAAATACCATTTCGGTGAAGAGGATTTGGAGTCTTTGATGGCAGAAGCCTTCAATACCCATATAAAAGCGTGATTTAAAAAGGAGCAACGGGTATGAATTTTATATATCTCTTTGGATTAGCCACAATTGGAGCATTTATCGGATGGGGAACGAATCGCTTAGCGGTAAAATTGCTGTTTCGCCCTTTGAAATCCTATCGTATTCCCTTCTTAAATATAGAAATACAGGGACTGATTCCGAAAAGAAAAAAAGAAATTGCTAAAATCATCGGAAGAACCATCGAAAACGATTTTATATCCATTGAAGAGATTATCGATGAAGTCCTGGAGAAACATCAAAGTGGAAGTGTTATGGACATTATAAAATTCAAATTAAGAACCATTACTGCTAAAAAGATGCCAACCTTTCTTCCGAGGGGAATGAAAGAAAAGATCCATACTTACATCGATGATCTGGTGGAAGAAGAAGGAGAAAATATGATTCTGGAATTAATTGACAATATGAGTCGAAATGCTAATCAGAATCTCCAGTTAGCTACATTGATCGAAGAGAAAATTAATCGTTTTCCGATTTATAAACTGGAAACCATTGTACAGGAAGTTGCAAAAAAAGAGCTTAAACATATCGAAGTCCTTGGAGGGGTCTTAGGTTTCGTCATTGGACTTCTACAAGGAGCATTGGTTTTATTAATCTAAGAGGTAATTGATGATAGAGGGTATACTACATCAAGTATTTGAAAGAACAGTGTTGTATTACAGTATGTCTATGGAATTGATCTTGACAAATGATCAAGAAAGTTTTATAATTAACTATTAATATACCATAATAATAAGAATCAACTATGAAGGGAAAGAGTAAGTAGCGGCAATGTAAGTAGAGAAAAAACACCTTGGCTGAAAGTGTTTTATGCACCCCTTACTGAAAACCATCCCGGAGTTTCTTTTTCAATGAAAAGACGATAGCTTCGTTACAGCTATTAAGTGGATTGAAAAATCTATTTAGGTGGAACCGCGGGTATAACCTCGTCCTATATTTAGGGCGAGGTTTTTTTGATAAAATTATTAAAGGAGGGTTTAAAATGGAAACTGTGAAAATCACATTAAAAGACGGCACAGAAAAGATTTTGAATAAAGGGACGAAAGTAATTGATGTTGCAATGGAAATTAGCGAAGGGCTGGCACGAAATATTGTTGGGGCTAAGCTTAACGGAGAGTTATTAGACCTGAAAAGAGAAATACCAGAAGATGGTGAATTGGTTTTTTTAAAGTTTGACGATGAAGAAGGGAAAGAATTCTTCTGGCATACAAGTTCTCATGTTCTAGCTCAGGCCATTAAAAGAATTTTTCCCGAAGCCAAGCTAGCCATTGGACCGGCAATCGATCATGGATTTTATTATGATATTGATTTGGAACATAAATTTACCCCGGAAGACTTGGAAACAATTGAAAAAGAAATGAAAAAAATTGTTAAGGAAAAATTGGAGGTTGAACGTTTTACCTTACCTAAAATAGAGGCTATCGAGTACGTTAAAGAACAAGGTGAAGACTACAAAGTGGAATTAATTGATGGTCTCGAAGAGGGAGCGGAAATTTCCTTTTATAAACAGGGAGAGTTCTCGGACCTTTGCGCAGGGCCTCATTTACCCAATACCGGGAAAGTAAAAGCGATTAAGCTTTTAAGCGTTGCCGGCGCCTATTGGCGGGGAGATGAAAAGAACAAAATGCTTCAACGAATCTATGGAACTTCCTTCGAAAAGAAAAAGGATCTGGAAGCCTACTTGGAACGTTTGGAAGAAGCAAAAAAGAGAGATCATCGAAAAATCGGTAAAGAAATGGACCTGTTCAGTCTTCGGGAAGAAGGACCAGGCTTTCCATTTTTCCATCCAAAGGGTATGGTAATTAAAAATGAACTGGAGAGTTTTTGGAGAGAAGAGCATCGAATAAGAGGCTATGAAGAAATCAAAACTCCGATTATTTTAAATGAAAACCTCTGGAAACAATCGGGTCACTGGGATCATTATAAGGAAAATATGTATTTTACAGAAATTGATGATCAAAATTTCTCTGTAAAACCTATGAATTGTCCGGGAGCAGTTCTAACCTATAACCGTAAAATGCATAGCTATAGAGACTTGCCCATCCGAATGGGAGAACTGGGAGAAGTTCATCGTCATGAATTATCCGGTGCGCTGCATGGTTTAATGCGAGTACGGTACTTTACACAAGATGATGCCCATATCTTCACGCTACCGGAACAAATCAAGGATGAGCTTATTGGTGTAATTGAGTTAGTGGATCATGTGTATAATCTTTTCGGTTTTAAATATCATGTGGAGCTTTCCACTCGACCGGAAAATTCCATGGGTTCCGATGAAGATTGGAACTTGGCTATTGATTCGTTAAAAGAAGCTCTGGATGCCAAAGAGATTGATTATAAAGTAAATGAAGGGGATGGCGCATTTTACGGTCCGAAAATCGATTTTCATCTCGAGGATTGTTTGCAACGTACATGGCAGTGCGGAACCATCCAACTGGATTTTCAAATGCCTCAAAGATTTGATCTTAACTATATCGGGCAAGACGGAGAAAAACATCGTCCAATTATGATTCACCGGGTAGTATTTGGCAGCATTGAACGTTTTATTGCCATCTTAA
>SLKF01000202.1 GCA_007134725.1 Clostridiales bacterium
ATTAAAACCCATCGATACATTAAAGAAGTGCCTCAATATATTATTGATGAGGCAAATCAAAAAGGGTTTCCTATTATCAAACTTCCCTATGAATTGTCGCATTCCACGGTTATCGCAAACAGTTTGACGCAAATTATCAATAGGCAAACCGAACTTTTAAAACGAATTGATAAGGTGCAAAACCGTTTACTGAATACCATGCTCCATGGCGGTGATTTGGAATCCATCGGTCAGGTTATTTGCGATAGTTTAGAAAAATCGACTTTGGCCATAAGAGAATACACATTTGAAGAAAATATCATTTTTTGCCTAGACTCCAAAAAAGATGAAATAAAAGAGATATTAAAAAAAGACCGGGAAAGCGGAACGAAATATGATCTGTATATGGAAAATGACTTCAAACATTTTGAAACCCAGGATGAAATTAACGGAAAGATGGTAAAGCGATATACGGTTCCCATCTGTACCCAGGATCGGAATTTTGGGGCCATCTACATTTGGGACAGTGATAATCGATTGACAAGTCTGGAGTTACGAATGGTTAAATCCGCCAGTTCTATTATTGCACTGGAAATACTTAGAAAACTGTCAATGTTTGAAATTGAAAGCAAATATAAAATCGAATTTTTTGATGATTTGTTTTCGAGAAATCCTGTGAAGCGGAAACGAGGGTTGGAACGGGCATCGTTTTTTGATTTTGATAAAAATCTTTCTTATTCCGCCGTGGTAATTTCCATTGGCGCAAGCAGTATTGTGAATAAGCATAAAAGTCTTCAAACCCAATTGTTACACAAGATGAATGTTCGTGTTTTAGGTTTGATACAGCGGGTCTTGCAACAACAAAAAAGAAATATGATTTGCGGGAATAAAAGTGATAAAATCATCATTCTTTACGGTTCTTCCATCGAAGGGGACAGCAAAATGTTAAAAAAAGAAATACTCTCTTTTAGCAATGAAATTCTCCATTATGCAGAGCTGGAATCCATTGACAAAGTAGAAATTGGCATCGGCAGAAATTACAAGGATCCCGATGAATTGTGGAAGAGTTACCGGGAAGCGAAACGAGCGATACGAAGTATTGATATGGACGAAGAACATGATGTAATGCACTATTCAGACTTAGGGATTTATAAATTGTTGACCTATGAGGAATTAAAACCGGAACTGTATGATTTTTATAAAGAGATCCTAAGCTCTTTGGTAGAATATGATAAAGAGAAGAATACGGAATTGATACTAACCCTTAAGAATTATTTTCTGTATGGTGGGAATTCCAAGAAAATATCCAAGGAAATGTTTACCCATTACAATACGGTGATTTATCGGATTCAACGGATTCAAGAAATTACAGGGGCTGACCTTGAGGTTTATAATGATCGACTGAACTTACAGATTGCACTAAAAATTTATGATATTATTGATGAAACTGAGGAATATTTCTAAATATTCATTGGGTTTATGAACAGTTCACAAATCTTTCTTTAGGATTTTATTCACTGTCACCAAAGATTTCAAGGTCTAAATGAGGTACTATTAATATAGAGGTTGATAATATGAAAATTGAATTAATGGATAAAAATCTCTATGAAAAATTAATCAATGAAAAAGAGGGCTCTTTAACAGTGCATTCCGTCTTTAATCAGGCCTGCAATCTGTATACCCCTCAAGGGATATGGCTAACCCTGGTGTCTAAGCATCGGTGGTTGCCGCCTAACGGTGTAAAATTAAATCACAGCAGGGATTTTAGGGATTGTTATCGGCAGGACGAGCGTATCAGATTTTCCTTTAGGGATCAAAAGATTAAACGTTTGGATCTGAATTTGCATTCCCTAAAGATCAACCAAAAGGAAAGCTGGAATAACAAAAAGTTGAAGTTGGAATACATGAAAGCTTATCTTGAGTTACAGGGCCAATCGGAAGCTATCGGAAACCTGGAATTGCCGGAAGGTGTTGAAGCCTCTTTTCGATCCATTGACAAGGCCCTGGAAGAAAACAATTTGGAAAAGATTAAAAAAGCAGCTCGAGGTCTTATAGGATTCGGAAGTGGACTGACCCCTTCCATGGATGACTATCTGACAGGAAGGATCCTCATGTGGAAAATATGGACGATGCAATCCGCAACCCGAGGGGAAGAGGATTATTCCCGGGTGATTAAAGAGGCAAGCGAAGGAAGGACGACAACGGCCAGTGAATGGATGATTCGGTTCGCGGCGGAAGGTCGATGCTCTGAAGAAATCATTAATTTTTTGCATTTTTATTTTTCACAATCTTCCGGCGACGAGTTTGAAGAGGCCTTTAGGGAAGTACTCAGCATCGGTAGCACATCGGGAGAAGACCTGATGTACGGAATGTGGAGTGAAGGTACGCGTTTACTAAAGAAATATGAAGGAGGAAAGAGTGAATGGGATTAAAATCATACGTGAAAAAGAATGCCTACTATGACTCAGTGGTGTTGATGCAAGTGACAAAGGAATTGAAAAAAACTGAGGAAATCAATGAAGTTATTGTAGGCATGGGAACCACTTTGAATAAAGAACTGGCGGAGAATCTAGGACTGTTAACCGATGAAGTGAAAAAGACCACACAAAATGATTTCTTCGTCAGCCTTGATGGAGAAGACGCTGTAGATATGGATGAAGTATTGAATAAAATTACAGCCTTACTAAATAAGAAAAAGACCTCCGAAGATGAGGATTATCGTCCCGCCACATTGAAATCAGCTTTGAAAGTAATGCCGGAAGCGAATCTTGCGTTATTTTCCATTCCCGGGGAATATGCCTATGACCAAGTGAAGAAAGCCTTGGATCAGGGTTTGCATGTGATGCTTTTCAGTGACAACGTAACCATCGATGAAGAAAAGAAACTAAAAGATTATGCAAAGGAAAAAGGATTATTAATGATGGGACCGGACTGCGGAACCGCCATTATCAATCACACCCCCTTAGCCTTTGCCAATGTCATAAAAGCCGGAAATATCGGGATTGTGGGTGCCTCCGGTACCGGAACCCAGGAAGTATCGGTTTTAATTGATAAATTTGGCGGCGGAATTTCTCAAGTAATCGGTACAGGAGGAAGAGATCTTAAAGAAGCCATCGGGGGAACCATGATGCTTATGGCCTTTGAAGCCTTGGAAGCCGATGATGAAACAGAAGTAATTGTGCTGATTTCCAAACCTCCCCACGAGTCTGTAGCAAAGAAGATTTTGGAGAGGGTAAAGGAATGCAAAAAACCGGTGGTCGTTGATTTTATCGGTGGAGATACTGAAATGATCAAATCCTATGGTGCGTACCCTTGCATAAGCTTAGAAGATGCTGCGCAAAAAGCGGTAGCCTTAGGAAAAGGAAATACCCCGAAGGATTTCAACGGATTTTCTATGGATGAAGCGATGGTTGATGCAATGGTTGAAAAAGAAGTGCAGCAATACAGCAACACGCAAAAATATGTTCGGGGATTATATACCGGCGGAACTTTGGCTGACGAGGCCATGATGGTTTTAACGGAAAGCCTAAAAGCAGTATACTCCAATAAACCGAAATCACCGGAGTTTAAACTGGAAGATGTGTTCCGGAGCAAAGAAAATACCATTATTGATCTGGGAGAAGATGAGTTTACGGTCGGAAAGCCTCACCCGATGATCGATCCTTCAGCTCGAGTGGAGCGAATGAAACAGGAGGGTGCTGATGAAAGTGTAGCGGTGGTACTGATGGATATGGTACTTGGTTATGGTTCGCATGAAGACCCTGCGGGAGAAATGATCGAATCCATCAACGAAGCAAAAGAATCTATGACTTCCAATGGAGGACACCTTACGGTGGTTGCTTCAGTTTGTGGTACAGAGGGAGATCCACAAGATCTTGAAGCTACGGAGCAAAAGCTTAAGGATGCCGGCGTTATTCTAATGCCGTCGAATGCACAAGCGGTAAAGTTTGTTGATAAAATCATGAAGCGAATTTCCTAAGGAGGATGAACATGTCGAAGATCAATGAATTGTTTGACAGTGAACTAAAAGTCATAAATTTAGGTTTGGAATCCTTCTCAGCAGAGTTGAAGTTGCAAAAAAAACAGGTTGTTCATGTAGAGTGGCGGCCCGTTGCAGGTGGAAATAAAAAACTGGGAAGTATTTTAGATCAATTATAATAATTTTGAAGGTCAAAGATAAATAGAATGGAGGGAGTCATTTGCTAAAAGAAAAAATCGAAAAAGCCAATCAGGAAGCGATTGAAAAATTATTCAAAGCACAACCGACTTTAACCGGTTTGGGTACTGCGGAAAAAGACATTCCGAACATGGATAAAAAGACGATTCTGCATGCGGGGCCGCCGGTTAAATGGGAAAAGATGAGTGGACCTCTAAAGGGAGCAATCATGGGAGGATTGATTTACGAAGGACTTGCAAAAAATGAAGAAGAGGCAATAAAATTAGCGGAGTCCGGAGAGATCACCTTTGATTCCTGCCACCATCATAGTGCTGTTGGCCCTATGGCCGGTGTTATAACCGCATCTATGCCCGTATGGATTGTAGAAAACACTGCTTTTGGCAACAAAGCTTACTGTACCTTGAACGAAGGGTTAGGAAAAGTATTACGGTAC
Organism: Clostridiales bacterium; assembly: GCA_007134725.1. GTDB lineage: Bacteria > Bacillota > Clostridia > Peptostreptococcales > T1SED10-28 > Isachenkonia. Next base: position 4,590 of record SLKF01000202.1, read on the forward strand.
GGTGCATACAGCGAGGAAGTAATTGAGCGACTGAACTGGATTGAGAAAACCTTAGCTCCGGTATTGAAAGAAACCATGGCTCTTTCCGGTCCCATCGATCTGCAAACCATGATTGCGCAAGTAATTCAAATGGGAGATGAAGGCCATAATCGAAATAAGGCGGGAACGTCCTTACTGATTAGAGAATTGGCTCCCTATATGGTTCAGACATCTTTTGATAATCGGGAAAAAAGCGACGTGTTAACCTTTATGCATGGAAATGACCACTTTTTCTTAAATTTGACCATGCCTGCATTTAAATCTTCATTGGATCCCTTAGAAGGCATTCCCTACTCCACATTGGTTTATACCATGGCCCGAAACGGTACAGAGTTCGGTATTCGAATTGCAGGACTTGGAAACCGATGGTTTAATGCTCCGGCGGAGGTTATTGACGGCTTATTCTTTCCCGGATATACCATGGAAGATGCCAATCCTGATATCGGAGACAGTGTAATCTGTGAAACTGCAGGAGTCGGTGGATTTGCAATGGCAGCTGCGATTCCCATTGTACAATTTGTGGGAGGAACCCCTCAAGATGCCATTAACTTTACCAAGAGCATGTATGAAATCACTCAGGGAGAAAATGCAAGCTTTAAAGTTCCGGTATTGGATTTCAAAGGGACCCCTACAGGGATTGATATTCGAAAAGTGGTTGAAACAGGAATTCTTCCGGTTATTAATACCGGTATTGCCCACAAAGATGCGGGAGTCGGTCAGGTAGGAGCAGGACTTGTACGACCGCCAATGAAATGTTTTGAAGATGCCTTGGAAGCTTTTGCAGAAAGCGTCGGGATATCATAAACCGTTTATCTCATGCTTTTATGGGTATTCATATAATTGTGGTCAACGCAATAAACTGAATTTGTTGTCAATGTAATGAGAATATAAAATATAAAAATTTCAAGGAGGAATTACACATGAATATTTTAGAACTATGGAACAACGTAAAAACCTATGACTTAACACAAAATGTCGGTGTCCAAACCCCGCCATGGCCAACCTATGAGCCTTTACAGGTAAAGTTTTTTAAACGGTTATCACCAAACGGGGCCAACGGACAGTTAATTACTACGTCCAACCACGTGGGTACTCACTTGGATGGTCCACTTCACTTTGATACCGCAGGAGCAGACATTGCTTCCTTATCCATGGACAAGCTAATGGGACCTGCAGCCATCGTGGATCTTTCTGATATTGCGGAAGACTATGGAATTTACACACCACAAGATATTATGGACAGAGTGGAAGTGAAAAAAGGGGATATCCTGATTATCAACACCGGATATCATAAATATGGTTGGGACCAGCCGGAAGCCGACGAGCGACGATATATGTTGCGTCATCCGGGACCATCCATGGATTTTGTAGACTGGGTAAAAGAAATGGAAATCAAATGGATCGGAGTTGACTGCGGATCTGCAGACCATCCTTTCAATACGAAGATACGAGATTGGGAACCCGGTGAAGCCAAACTTGCGGATAAGTATCTGAAAGAAAAGTACGGCAAAGGCCTGGAAGAAATTTATAATTGGCCGGATACGTACCAGGCGATGCATGTTCATGTATTCCCCAAACCACATGAAATCATTCATGCAGAAAACCTTGGAGGAGAGCTGAATAAGATCCTAAACAGAAGAATGATCGTTGGTTGCTTCCCATGGAAATTTGTCGGTGGAGAATCGGCTATGTCAAGAATCGTAGCCTTCGATACAGAATAAGAAACAGGATCATTGAGAATACAGTTTATTATGCCCGCCTAGATTTTAGGCGGGCTAATTACTACCCGAACTGCGGGTAGTGGAATTTATTTTGATAATTTTTTTTGGTAAAAGTTAGAAAACAGGGAGTGATTAAATGGACTTCGCATTGGAAAATGTAAAAGTACTGGACTTAACAAGAGTATTAGCGGGACCCTACGCAACCATGATTCTAGGAGATCTGGGGGCGGATATTATCAAGGTGGAAATGCCGGGAACAGGGGACGACGCAAGGGCTTTCGGTCCTTATGTCAATGAAGAAAGTGCTTATTTTATGAGTCTGAACCGAAATAAAAGAAGCATTACCTTAAACCTTAAAGAAGAAGAAGGCAAAAGAATTCTTCGGGATATGATCAAGAAAGTTGATGTGGTGGTGGAAAACTTCAGACCCGGTACCATGGAGAAGTTGGGTTTAGGCTATGAAGACTTAAAAAAGATCAACCCGAAGATTGTGTACGCCGCAGCTTCCGGTTTTGGACATACCGGTCCCTATAGCAAACGAGCAGCCTATGATGCGGTGGTGCAGGCCATGGGTGGAATCATGAGCATTACCGGTCAGGAAAACGGAAAGCCGACCCGTGTGGGAACCTCTGTGGGAGATATTAATGCCGGAATGTTTACGGCGATTGGAATACTCTCCGCACTGTATCGAGTGAAAGAAACCGGTAAGGGGCAAAAAGTTGACGTCGCCATGTTGGATTCTCAAGTTGCCATTTTAGAGAACGCCGTTGCCCGATATGTGGTAACAGGAGAAATTCCTGCACCGAAAGGCAACCGTCATCCCGCCATCGTTCCTTTCGAAACCTTTGAAACCGTGGATGGAGAAATTATGATTGCCGCAGGCAATGATGCCTTATGGGCAAAACTTTGCACCGCCATGGATCTTAGTGAGTTAATTGTGGATTCGAAATATAAGACGAATCCTTTAAGAAACACAAACTACGATACGCTGAAGCCGATTTTAGAAGAGACTACCAAGAAAAAGTCCACAAAAGTGTGGCAGGAGATATTGGATCAGGCCGGGGTGCCAAATGGTCCCATCAACACCATCGATAAAGTCCTGGAAGATCCCCAGGTAATAGCAAGAGAAATGATTTTGGAGATGGACCATCCCACTGCAGGGAAATTACGAGTACCGGGAATTCCTATTAAGCTTAGTGAAACACCGGGAAAAATTCGATGCGCATCGCCCACATTAGGGCAGCATACGGATGAGATCTTAAGAGAGTATTTTGATTATAATGACGATGAGATCGAAAATTTACGCAAGACGAAAGTTCTTTGATTTGATATACTGAAATAATAAGAGCGTCGTCCGGGTTAGTAGTAAACGGACGATTTTTTTCCAGACCGTTATACAAATGAATGGATAACGAAAAATCGGAGGAGAAGCGATGAAAAAAGTTAAAGTGGAAGAAGCGGTTGGGCAACTTTTTGCCCATGATCTGACGAAGATTGTTCCCGGCGAGTTTAAGGGGCCACGATTTCGAAAGGGAGAAATCATTAAAGCGGAAGACATCCCGGAGTTGAAATCCATGGGAAAAAACCATGTATTTATCTTTGATATGAAAGAGGATGAATACCACGAAAATGAGGCGGCTCTTCGTATAGCGAAAGCTTCTATGGGAGAGGGAATTCGATTGGAAGGTCCTAAGGAAGGGAAAATGACTTTGGTGGCTAACATAAAAGGACTGTTAAAAATTGATTTGGAACAACTGTACATGGTCAATGACTTGGATCCATTGATGTATGCCACCATTCATCGGCATACGGTGGTGGAAGAGGGCAAATCCCTAGGGGGTACCCGTATTATCCCTCTTACGATTAAGAAAAAGAGCATTGATCGTATCGAGGAGCTGTTGCTATTGGAAAAAGAAAAGAATAATCCGATGATTTATGTAAAAAAAATGATTCCTTATAAAATCGGGATTGTTGTAACCGGTACCGAGGTATTTGAAGGCCGTATTACGGATCGCTTTGGACCGATTCTGGAAAAAAAGGCCAAAGAATACGGAGGCATTTTTCATAAAATGGTTTATGCAAAGGACGAAGCGAAGGACATCCAAGAAAAAATTGAGGCATTGATCCGTGATGGCGCAGAACTGATTATGACCAGTGGTGGCATGTCAGTGGATGCCGACGATGTAACGCCCCTGGCTATCAAAAATGCAGCGGATGAGGTGGTAACCTATGGATCCTCCGTTCTTCCCGGTGCCATGTTTATGTTGGCTTATAAAGGTGAAATTCCCATTCTTGGAATTCCCGCCTGCGGAATGTATCATCGGATAACGATTTTGGATCTGGTGTTGCCTCGGGTTATGGCAAAAGAGAAAATTACAAAAAAAGACATCAACCATTTAGCCCATGGCGGTCTTTGTCAAAACTGTGGGGTATGTCATTATCCGATTTGTCCCCTGGGAAAAGCGTAAATAACCGTCCTGCGGGATGGTAAGACAGGAAAGTTGCAAATCGGATAGAAAAATTAGTATTACTAGGAGGGTGGAATAAAATGTTTTGCAAATGTTTTAGTCCCGGGAAAAAAGAAAAAAATTCAAAAACCATCGTACTGGATTTGGAAGGAAAGACCATCGACATCGGAGAGGTTACGGTGGAAATCTGCGGAAGTGCCCATTGCAAGGAAGGGTATATCAAACCTGAGCGATGGACAGAAATTCAGGAAACCGTGAAAAAAGAAAATATAGAGATCAGTGAAGTGGCATTAAGCCGTATACTGTTTTCGAATTTTCGATAAGTGGTGTTGACCCCTAGAACCAAAGGATTTCGAAGTGAAAGCGAAAAGATAGGAGGTGGCAAAGATCATGAAAAAAACGAAAGTACTCATTCGAGGCGGCGGGGATTTAGCCAGTGCCGTAGCCCTACGATTGGCTAATGTGGGCTTTACCGTTCTGATTGCGGAACTGGACAAACCCTTATGCATACGAAGAACGGTTTCCTTTTCCGAAGCGATTATTGCAGGAGAAGTTGAGGTGGAAGGAATCAAAGGAGTCAAAGTGGATTTAGCCGACATTGAAAACTGGCTAGTAGAGTCTCCAAAAGGTCAGGTGGCCGTTGTAGC
>SLKF01000084.1 GCA_007134725.1 Clostridiales bacterium
CACCTCCAAAGTAACAACGCATCGAACCCTGACTATGGTATAATTAAATTAAAATCAGATAATTCAAAAATAGCTTACTTTTATTGTACCCTAAAATTCTTTTTTCGAACCATACAACCACCAAAATATTGAAAGGGGGAAATGATCGTGAAAGAGCTATTGATTATGCGCCATGGTAAATCCGATTGGGAGGATCTTTCTTTGAACGATTATGATCGACCCTTAAAAAAAAGAGGCATAAAAGCTGCCGCTTCCATGGGGAAAAAAATTCAGTCACTGAATCTAACACCGGATATTATCCTATCGTCCCCTGCTGCAAGGGCAAAAGACACCACCAATATTTTTATACAAAACTGTCCATACTCAAATGAAGTCCTGTGGCTGGAAGATATTTATTTTGAAAATGAACACAGGATTTTGGCCCATCTTCAAAAACTTTCAAATTCTTATCAACGAGCCATGATCGTGGGTCACAACCCCACGTTGGAGCACTTAACCAATATCCTTGTATCTTCGGGAGGATTAAATGTCAAGATCCCAACGGCAGCAATCCTATATATATCCTTTCCAGTGGATACTTGGGAAGAAATAAAGATTTCCAAGGGCTTACTGGAGTGGTCTCTGCCTCCTAAAATTTTGTAATCACAAAAAACCGATGTTAGAACGAAAAAAAGCCCTTCTTGAAATAAAAGAGGGCTTTTCCCTTTATGAAATTCCATCCTATCATTAAATACCAGGTAATCGGGACTTTCACCCGTTAGATTGCGTCCACGCCAGGAGCACTCTATCAACAGAAAAGCAGACAAGTGAAGCAGAACAGTCCCCAGATGAGGGGACATATCCTCACATGGAGACGGTTTAACTTTTATTTTTCTTTTTTTTAAGCCACTTTTCTTTTTCCAAACCAGACAATACCACCAACAATAACGACGGCAGCAATTGCTACCCAATAAGGAATCCCCGCTATCCTTCCAGAGTGTTATGTAACTCCTCTAACACTTCCCGGGCTTTCCCGATAATTTTCAAATCAAATAAACCCTCACTACCCCGGTCTTCCATATTGATCAATACGGTTTTCCCCTTCGTCAACATCGGTAACTGATTTACAGGATACACTTCCAGGCTGGTACCTATAACCATTAACAGATCGCATTTTTCAATATCCCTAAGGGCCCCATCCCAAGCCTCTGATGGCAGCATTTCACCGAACAACACCACACCGGGTCTTAAGGCATCCTTGCCACAGAATTGACAAGTCTCCTTTTCCAAAAAGTTTTCTACCCCTGCCCCATGCTTACAGTTATTGCACCGAATGTTTCTTATATTCCCATGAAGTTCATACACTTGCCGGCTCCCTGCCATGGTATGCAACCCGGCTACATTTTGCGTGGCAATGCTCTGAACCATTCCCTTGTTTTCTAATTCAGCTAATATAAAATGTCCTCTATGGGGCTTGATTCCCTCCAACATCTTTAGGCGCATGGAGTAAAACTGATGAAATAAGGAATGATTTTCATGGAAGGTATCAATCGTTGCCACGGTCCTCGGATCCCTATTTTTCCACCATCCCTCTTTTCCTCTAAAGTCGGGAATATTGCTTTCGGTGTCCATCCCTGCCCCGGTGAGCACCACCACATGCTTGGAACTTTTCAAAAGACGGGCCAGCTCCATTACTTCATTTTTCATTTTGCAAACCTCCCTTTCTATTTTTTTCGGTCACCGGGTCTCCTGATCATCCATCATCATTTCATCTCCCAGGGAGACAGTTTCCCTTTGAGTAAAGGAAGCATTTTCTTATTGTTGATTACCGACTTCCACACTTCGCTCAAAAACCTCTCCGCTATCATAACCAAACCGCAGAAGAATTTCATCATATTCCTCTTCATTCACAGGGATATTCTTATGATAAAAATGATGGGAGGGATCTTCCCGAGTTTCTATTTCCACTTCCCGAACCCGCTGCCCTGCCTTCATCAAAAAAACCTCTACAGTCTCCAGTTGATACTTAGGTGAAGGATGATAGTAGTCCACATCGATGTTTAAGTTATATTCCGGTTGATTTCCTCCTTGATAGTGGATCTGGATATGAAGGGGATGATAAAGCTCAAATTTCATTCCTGAAAAATGCATCCGTTCCTCTCCGGTGGTTCTTCGCTCACCGTTGTATTCCGTTGACACATAATGACGGAGGTAGTCCTGCTGCCCTTCCTCCTGACTCACCCATTCCTCAACTTCATTACTCCCATCGGAAGGGCTACTGCCGGTATAGTATACACTGATTACCGGATCCATGGTCATTTCAATATCAAATACCGCACGGAAAAATCCGGTACTGACTTCCTCCATTTCCACCTGTCGATAATCATTCTCCCCCGTTGTCAGATAGTGAAAATAAACCTGCTCTCCATCTTTGTAGTCTCGAATTTGCCACTCCACAGTGACCTCTTGAAGGTCTTCTCCCTTCCTGTCAATTTCCATGGCCCCTTTGCTCCACCACCGTTCTTCCTCCCGAATTTGGCTTACCTGATGCTCTATTCGACCGATCTCACCGGATATCTCTCGGCGAATACCGTGGAGATTGTTTTCAATTCGTTGCAAATCTCCGGACTGCAAATTTCGACTGTAGAAGGTGAAAATGAGCAATGCAATAATAATTCCTATGTAGATTTTTTCCCGATTCTGCTTCATTTTATCCTCAACTCCCTTTCTTATTCATATAAATTCTATAAATAATAGTTCATAAGCACCACTTTACTTTCTTTTATCCCAAACTTTCTTGCTTCAGTTATTTTGGTTTGTTTATAACCAATTTTATGCCAAAAATATAAAGCATCCTTGTTCTGTTCCACTACTCCTACTCTTAAGGCCTCTGCCCCCTCTTTTTTCACTAATTTTATAATTAAATTGTGTATTTCTTTACCTAACCCAATGCCCCTTGTGTTTGGATGCAACAATAATAATCCAATAATCCACTCTCCTTGTTTCGGATAATTAGAAATGATATCAATTGCTCCAACAAGTAAGTTCTTGTCAAAAACACCATATAAATATTTGTCTTCAATAGTCTTGTTGGGAGGTAAGTCATAAAAAAAGCTATCGCAGTCATCCGGTATGGTCCCTTGTGTTAACTCAAAATAATCTTTACATTCTCTAAACAAATTCAGTACCTTATTTTTATCTTCAACCCTTATTTTTCTAAACGATAACTCCCGGTTATTCATCCTTATCATTTCTTCATTCACTTATTTACCCTCCTTTATCTCATCACTATAAAGTATCGTGCATAAACTCACGATTCATGAAACGCTTATCAAACACTGAAATTCCTTTACTATTGAGTTTTATTTTAATCCATCTGCTCCAGGATTTCCAGCAAAATATTACCAATGAGTTCTAAACGGTCCTTATCAATGATATCCAAGGTGTCGTAGTGGTTGTGGTAATGGTTGTCGAATATCCTGTCGGAATGATCAATTAGCAGAATCACATCCGCCCCCTTTAGTGAGAAAGGAATGTGATCGCTTCCTCCGGAGTTTCTCTCCAGTCGGTACTCCATATCTTTTTCCTTTATGATACTCTCCACAAGAAGTGGAAGGCTTTCATCCGGAACTCGGTCACTGCAATCTATTAAAAGATGCTCTGCATATTTAGCGCCAACCATGTCTAAATTGATAACTTTGAGATGAGCCGGATCATGATCCATGGTATCTGCGTAGTGGAAAGAGCCCAGCAGTCCGTCCTCTTCTCCGTTGAAGGCAATAAATTCTATATGAAAAGGCAGTTGCACGTTATTTTCCGTGATGACCCTTGCCATTTCCATCATCATCGCCGTACCCGATGCGTTATCCAGTGCTCCGGGATTCATGGATCCGTCAGAATCCTTTCCTAAGTGATCAAAATGTGCCATAAGCAACAGGGTGTCTTTTGTATCCTCGGAACTTTGATAACTCCCGATGACATTGGCTACGGAGACCTCTTGATGAGTAAATCCGCCTTTTGCCTGCAGGGTATAACCTTGATCCTTTAGGGATAGAATTTCATCATAGGTACTGTTTGTAATATACATAACATCCGGGGTGTTTGCGTCCATAACTTCCTTATCAACATTAATATAAGCAGGCTTTATGTACATAGGAAGAGGCTCTCCGTTAAAAGGACTGACAGGGTCCCAAGGAAGGAGAATCAGGCCTTCAATCTGCTCCCGGTGATCTCTTAAAAGGGGATACAGCATATGCATAGACTCTCCCAGAATAATTGGAGAATCTTCTTCGATAGTGAGATTTTCGTTAATATCCCATTTTCCAATAGGAGTGATGGATGATTCCAGAGAAAAATCGGAATCCAGGGAAACTCGCCTAAAAAGATTCTCACTTTCACCGGAAATTGCCCTTCTAAGAAGAATAAAATCTTTACGGTTTGTAAATTCTTTATGAATTTCTCCATCTTCATCCAGCAAAACCAAAGAGGCCCCTTGGGTAAAGGTCAAATCCTGTTGGTTATACCACTGATAGTAGCTGCCTTCATCTCCTCCAGGTTCAAGCCCCAAAGAAGAAAAGTGATTTTTAATATATTCCTTGGCTTTTCGGTTCCCTTCGGTGCCGGCTCTTCTTCCTTCCATTTCCTCAGCGGTTAATGCTTCAATATGGGCATAGGTCTCTTGGGAAGAGAAGGCTGTCGTTTCATTATCCTCTGCACCAGGATCATTGCAGGCAACTAACGGCATCAAAAGAAGTAAAACCAGAAATACCATACATTTTTGTCTCATCATTCCATCCCCTTTAACATTATTTTAATCCTCTTATTTGAAAGGCCGGGTATTTAACAATGGAAAGCAACACCCTGATTAAATTCTATCGGGTATTTGAATCAATGATAACCGTCGGAGGGTACTTTTAGCTTCCTCCTAAAGTCTTATCCTCTCTCCGCCTTCAGAAGGATAAAGAAGACAGGACTTTAATAAATATGTTAAAATTAAATATAACATATCATATTAAAAGGAGAAAAGTCCATGAATAGTCGAAAAGAGGAATACGGCATCCTACCGATAAAAAAGCAGTATGAAATCATCGATGATTTGCTGGAACATCGTTTAGAGCATTTACTACCGAAATTGATGGATGAAGCAGGGATCGATCTGTGGATCGTGCCTTCCCGGGAATATAATGAGGATCCGGTTTTCAAAACCCTGGTACCCGCCCTGCAGAAAACCGCCTCCCGACTTTCCATTCTCGTTTTCTATTTTAACGGAAAAACCGTAGAGCGTTACAGTCTTTTCGGTCCAAATCAGCAATCGGAAGGATTTTACAAAGGGATTTGGGATCGCAGCAAAGAAGACCAGTGGCAGTGTCTTAAAAACCTGGTGGAAAGCCTTCAACCAAAGACCATCGGTGTGAACTACTCGGAAAATGACGGAATGACCGATGGGATATCCCATGCTCTTTATGAAAAGCTGATCGGCAGCCTGGGCTCCGCTTGGGAAAAGAAAATAATAAGTGCCAAAGACTTAAGCCGCATATGGCTGGAAACCAGAACAATCAAGGAAGTTGACCTTTACCCCGAGGTCTATCAAGTGGCTACAAGCATTATTGAAAAAGCCTTTTCCTCAGAAGTCATAAGGCCGGGCGTTACAACCACCGAGGATATTCAGTGGTGGATGCATGAGGTAATCAACGATCTGGGGCTTGAGGCTTGGTTCAGTCCCGATGTCAGCCTGCAACGAAAAGGAGACCCCCGTTTTCGGATTTTTGATGAAATCATAAAGCCGGGTGATCTTCTTCACTGCGATATCGGCCTTAAATACCTTAGTCTTTGCACCGATACGCAGCGGATGGCCTATGTATTAAAAGACGATGAAAAGGAAGTTCCGAGGGATATTTTAGAAGGATTCGAAGAAGCAAAGAAGTTTCAGGATATTGTAGCCGATGAATTCCAAAAGGGACGAACCGGGAATGAAATTCTGGAAAAATCTCTAAATACCGCAAAAAACCACGGCCTAAACCCCAGGTTATATACCCACCCCATCGGACTCTACGGTCACGGCATCGGAATGAATGTGGGCTTATTCGAAGAGCAGGAGTTCGTAAAAATTTCCGGCGAACATCGATTACGGGATGCCACCTGCTATGCCTTGGAGTTGAACGTTTGGAAGACTTTGGAGTCTTGGGATGGCCAACAGGTGTATTTTATGTTGGAAGAGACCACCGCTTTCTTTGACAATAAGCTGCATTATTTACCAAAGAGGCAGGAAACGTTGATCCTTATTTAATAATTAATAATTTAGAACCTCCTAACAAAATAAAAAAGCCCCGCTATATCCTCTCTAAAGAGGCTTTAGTGGGGCTTGTTGCTCAGTAGATAGTTGGCTGATTGTACTGGACCTCTTGTACTTCAAAGACAAACCAGTTGAAATCCCCTTCATCCAGCTTCCAGGTCACCTCACCCTTGGTGGGAACTCGGATTCCCTCAAATTCCTGATAATCTCGGACGGGGATGGACCAGGTCTCTAGGCGAAAGGCACCGTCGAACTCTCCGTAGCGCTCAGCCTCGAACCGGATCGCCTCCCCCTTTTCATTAAAGGTGAAGACCCCTGATGCCGTCACCTCTCCATAGGCCATGGTGGCTTTAGCCTGATTGTCATCGATTTCCTCCCATGTGATGTATTCCTCCAATGCTGCGGAGGGAAACCACATGGTCTCTGCTAAATACCGAAGCATTGATCCCTGATCGATTTCCTCGCCCTTCCCATCGGCAACAGTGAATAATGATAGGGGTTTGATCAGCATATTTCCTTTCCCTTCAAAATATTTATCCCTTCCTGCGATGTGGATCAGGGGAGCCGCTTGAATCTCAGCCTTCCAGATGAAACCGGGTTCCTCTATAGCAAAATACTGCTCCGCTTCCACGGGCATCCAGGATTGGTCAGGGCTCATCCGCATCATTGCCCGTTGCTTGACACGTACCGCCACGGTTTTTTCCTGTCCCACCACTCCACTGGCACGTAGCCACCCTTGAACGCTTTCCGGCAATCCCTCCAAGGCCTCTTCGGTAACAATTGCACCGTTATTTTCCACGGAACTGAAGAGCTCCTCAACTTCCTTTTCCACATTTCTTTTCGTAACCGCACCGGCGATGGAGACCGCAGACACCGCAAGAATCACCAGTACAGTAATTCCTGTAAGTACAATTTTTATTTTTGACATAGGATCCCTCCATGATTTTTCATAAGTCTTTTAACTATCTTATTATAGGATGGATCCATATGCTCAGCCACCGCCCGGGGATGGTTTGTCTTTCAATCTCCAGGACGGATTCCATTCAGTCCCGGGACGGATTCAGGAGGATATTTCATCTTCATCTTCATTCTCATCAGGAACATATTCTAATATGTCTCCCGGTTGACATTCCAAAACTTGGCAAATTTTGTTCAAGGTAGAAAAACGTATCGCCTTTACTTTTCCTGTTTTTAAGTTTGAAAGATTGACGGTTGATATGCCTACACTGTCAGCCAGTACATTCAATTGCATTTTTCGATCCGCCAAAACCCTATCTAATCGGATTATTATTGCCATATCATCACCCCTATTCTAAAGCGTAGTATCATACTCTTGTTGCAAATATGCTCCGTAGTGAAAGATCGAACTTAGTAGAATTAGCAATATCCCGATAAACAAAACCTCTAGGTTTATGGTATAAACCGCTCTTACATTGCTTAAGTCAAAAGCATGAATTATTTTATTGAATGTATAGGCCTTTGAAATCGGAATTAGCAAAGATCCTGCGATCACCGCATATCCAGTATAGAGTATGCTTTTAGCATTTTCTTCATCAAAAGGTTTGTTATCCACTACATTCTTTGCTATGCCCTTAAGTTGTCTCAATACGATAGTGACCAGCAGTAGGGAAATAAAAATGCCGACAAACAGTGCTGAATAAATCGGATTAAGGTTTACACCGGCAATACGCTCCTGGGCAATTTCAAACTGAATAATGTTGTCGGGACTAATTCCAAATACTCCGTTGCTACTATAGTCAAACAAATGAAAATTATCCGGCAGAAATCTTACTCCTATGTTGAGTAGGAAACTAAGTATCGTCAATACAAGGGCAATCCAATAAACAACTTTAAGTATGATAAATACACTTTTAGACAGCTTTTTATATTTTACCAAGCTTGGAACTTTCATCTTCATCTACCTCCAATTATTAAATTGCAACTACAACAGTGATCACTTATTTTAATTCCGTCCTGTAAAAGAGTCCGTGGGCAAGCAGGAAGAACAACAAGGATGTCCCCGCGCCAATGGAGACGGCTTTGAAAAGTTGCCCGGAAGATATGACTTCCGACGTTGATAACAGCATTTGAACAAAGGGCGTTACTTCGTAGATCTTCAATCCGGTGTCAGAAATCATGGCGCCCACTTGAAATAGACCGTCAATCACTACTAAAAGCAGCATATTTACCGCAATGGTTGTGCCCACATTTTTAAAACGAAAAGCCGTCATCACGTAGACCATGGAACAGGCACAGGTTAAAAACATAAACATCAGCAGCGCCCTTAGCATATTTCCCAGAGCTTCCGCCGTCATGGGAATGCCAAAACCGTTGACAAAGGTTGATGCTAATGTGACGATCAGTACTTGAATGAGGATCAAAATGCATATTCCAATCATATAGACAATCGTTTTACTGAGAAGAACGGAAAAACGGCTGTATCCTGAGCTTATTTCCGACTGTACCGATCTGCAGGAGAAATCCTCTCCAATAAACAAGCCGGACAGTACACCTGCAAACACAAAGATCAATGACCGCAACTCCATAAACTGCTGGAAAAAGGCCTCATACCCATAGATGATCTCTCCTTGACTTAGTAGGGAAGAAATCCCGGAAGATCCAAATCCAAAGATCACGGATAAGAGGACCATCACCTTAAAACCCCGGGAATACTTCAGTTTGAGGAATTCAAATTTTAATAATTTATGCACTCTTCTCACCTCCAATGGACTGAATGAAATAACTTTCCAGAGTCTCTTCTGCATAGGACAGTTCTGTGATCAATACCCCGGAATCGTAAAATGCCTGGGCTAATTCTTTCCGGTCACTGGAAGGATCAATTAGCTTGATTTTCGAATCCGATATTACGCTATATTTCTCTGTAACAAGGCGGTTTTTAAGTACCGACTCTGCCTGCTCAATATTGTTTGTTTCAATCATCACATGTTTTTTACATTTGTCAGCCAGCTCTTTTTGAGTCAGCCGATCCATGATTTTCCCCTGATGAATGATGATGTAATCCGATGCCAGCATAAAGAGTTCACTAAGAATATGACTGGAAATCAGAATGGTAAGATTGCGTTCCTTGTTTAATCTGATCAGCATTTCCCGAACCTCTACAATTCCCATGGGGTCCAGTCCATTTAAGGGCTCATCCAA